>JAIVXD010000258.1:0-4356 GCA_048636195.1 Anaerolineales bacterium | reverse complement strand
TTTATGCGTTGGCCTATCAGCTTGCTTTGGATATTCATGAAATAACCAAACGGTATCCCAAGGAAGAAAAATACTCCCTAACTGATCAGATACGACGATCCTCGAGAAGTGTGCCCGCAAACCTGGCTGAGGCATGGAAAAAAAGGCGCTATGAAAAGGCTTTTATCAGTAAACTTATAGACTGTGCCGGAGAAGCCGGTGAAACCGAAGTGTGGCTGGATTTTTCAAAAGATTTTGAATACATCAATAATGAACAACATCAAGACCTTATGGAAAGGTATGATGAAGTAAACAGAATGTTGTATGGCATGATCAACAAATCCGATAAATTCTGCAGGTAACGTATTTTAAGCGGTTTTGCTGCATACTGCTTACTGTCTACTGCATACTATTTACTGCCTACTGCTTACTGTTTACTGCTTTCTAAAAACGGGGGTTTAAGAGTGGAACTATTTTTTATGTCCTTGACCACGGGCATCATGGTGGGCGGAATCTATGCCCTTGTAGCCCTTGGATGGGTTCTTATCTATAAGTGCTCGGGTGTCCTGAATCTGGCAATGGGGGAATTGACCCTTATCGGGGCCTATGTGACGTATACGTTTCACCAGATGGGCGTTCCCTTTTTCTTCGCTGTGCTCCTTACCCTGCTTGTGGGTATCGTCCTTGGTATTCTCACCGAGCGGATCTTTTTGGATAAGCTCATCGGCGAACCTATATTGACCGTTATTATGGTAACAGTGGGACTTTCCTTTTTTTTCAAGGGAGCAGCACAATTTATCTGGGGAGCAGATACAAGGGTGTTTACCCCGCCTGTTTTTTCCATCAAGCCTCTTGAAGTTGGCTTTCTCTTGATATCTCCGGTGTACCTCTGGTCCTTTATCCTGGCCATTGTCCTGCTCCTCGTTTTTGTGGCATTTTTTAAATATACCCGGTGGGGCCTTTCAATGCAGGCTACTGCAGACGATGAGACAGCCGCGCTTTCCCTTGGTGTGAGCGCCCGGTTTGTATATGCGGCTGCCTGGGCCATTGCCTTTATGAGTGCAGGCGTGGGCGGGGCCCTGCTCGGGAACATTAACGGCATCAATATTTCAGTAGCCTATTTGGGTCTATTGGTATTGCCTGCCGTGGTCCTGGGCGGACTCAATTCCGTGCCAGGGGCCATTGTAGGCGGTATCCTTATTGGTCTCCTCCAGAATTTTGCAGGCACTTACCTCGATCAGTTCTTCCCTGGCGGCGTGAAAGAGATTGCACCGTTTGTCTTTATGGTGATCTTTCTCCTGTTCAAACCATATGGCCTGTGGGGATGGGAGAGGATTGAAAGAGTGTAATAATTAAGGGATTTTGAATTGAGGAATTGAGGGATTAATTCAGGAATTCCTCAATTCCTAAATAGAGCAAATGTGAGGTTTATATATGTCCAGTGTGTGGCTACCATGTGGTGATTATCATCAAAATTATGTAGAAGATCAGGGTTGGTGGCAGTCGAACCTTATCAAGGGTAAAATGATGCTGCTTTTGGCAATTGTTTTTATCGGTATCCCCTTGCTTGCCCTATCTCCCGAAGGCGAATACTGGGTGAGTGTGGCAACCATGGTAGGATACACTGCCATGGGCGCCCTTGGTGTCCAGTTGCTCATCGGTTTTACAGGGTTGCTCACCCTGGGGCATGCCGCCTTTATTGCCGTTGGGGCCTATACAAGCACACTGCTGGTGCTTCAGTTCCCATGGCCACAGTTTATTGTGGACTGGGGGCTTGCCTATCCCATAAGCATCGTTGCCGCGGGTATAGTTGCAGGCCTGTGGAGCGTTCTTTTTGGGCTCCCTTCAGCCAGGGTCAAGGGCTTTTATCTGATCCTCACTACAATGGGCGCCCAGTTCATCACTGTTGATTTCGTCCTGACCCAGTATGTGAGTCAGATAGGCGGAAGGGGCCAGGCATTTTCACTGCCCCCGGGGACCATAAAGATCGGGCCCTGGGTCATTGAAAGCGACGTCCAGATTTATTACGTCATGGCCGTATTACTCACCTTGATGGTGATTGTCTTCGCCAACCTGATCCGCTCCAAACCTGGCCGCGCATGGGTTGCCATCAGGGACAATGATATTGCGGCCGAGGCCCTGGGCATCAACATTGTCTGGTACAAGTTGCTTGCATTTTTTGTGGCCGGGTTCATGGCGGGAGTGGCCGGTGCCTTCTGGGTATGTAACACAGCGGCCTTGAGCCCGGAGCATTTCCCGTGGTTTTTATCCCTCTGGCTGGTGGGTGTGATACTGATAGGAGGAGTTGGTTCCATTCAGGGGGCTATTTTTGGATCCATCTTCATGGTGGTTGTCATGGAACTCCTCCAGATGGCGGCTATCCCAATTGCCGATTATTACCCGCAGGTGCTCTTCAGTTTTGCTTACATAAAAGACATGGCATTTGGTCTGGCCATATGTGCCTTTTTGATATATGAGCCAAATGGGCTTGCCTACCGCTGGTGGCAGGCCAAAAACTACTTTAACCTGTGGCCGTTTTCGTATTAAATATTGACGCCCATGTAAAAAGTCCTTTTTACATGGATTTAGGAATTAAGGGATTCAGGAATTACGAATTATTTAAGCTTGTTATCAGAATATTGAATTGGAGAATCCTGTAAATTTTGACTTTTTACGAATCCATCAGTATTAAAAACTGAAAATTATCTCTCCATATCGTCAATCAACAATCGAAAATCGTCAATTAGTCGCGGTTACCCTGGTTTCAAGAAATCTTTCAGCGATATGACCTTACTCCCTTTTTTGCTTGATTCCTTCAAACTTGCCCAGGATCCTCTCACCTTTGCCTTGCGGAGTTCATTGATCATGCTTTGAAACTCAGGGTTTTTTTCAACAAGTCCCTGAATTTGCCGATTAAGCTCTTTCCAGCTTGTGTCAAGCTCTTCTGTGTCCAGCTTGAATTCTCCTATGGATGACAGCAATGATGCCAATTGTGACAAGAGGCCAAAGTGAGTGGCTCCTTGAAGATAATAAGGACAATGGCACCATAAACTGATGCATTGGAATCCCCTCTTTTGGCCTTCTGATTGTATAAGAGAATGAATGGCACTTGGCCCGTGATAATCAATTGGAATGACATCCCGTTGTTTCAGTTTAGACAAGACGTCTTCCTTTGATGTAATCCCGGAAATAATCCTATCCGTATGAAGGACATTGTCATACATGCTTCCCAGGGTGATAATGGTCCCTATGTCCAGTTTTTTGCAAAGCGAGAACAGCTCATCCGTAAAATTGAGCCAATGTAGGTTCGGTTCACTGGCTTTTAGTATAACAAGATCCCTTTCATCCGAGCCGGTACGGACAGCATAAAAAGAGCCGTTGGGCAGTGATACATCTTTTAATATTCCTTGTTCTATTTTCGCTATGGGACGATTTTCATCATAACGGTAGAAAAGATCAGGATTGATCCTGGCAAAATATTTGGCCTCTAACTTGCGGATCAAATAAGAGGCCATGGCCCTTGAAAGGTCCATAGCATTGCCCCAGCCGTCAAATCCTGCAATGAGAAGCGCATTTTTAAGTTCTGGTAGTTCCTTTATGTAGATTCCTTGATTTCCCATACTTTCTATTTGACATCCAGGTAAAGGAATGTCAAGAGGTTGATTACTTGTTCAAATGTCAAAATTGAGAATTCAGCAATTCTAATTTTAACCTTTAGACCCTGCCAAGTTGAGACCATAATTAGAATTGCTGTTGAGAATTGCTATTTCTTGTTGACAAAGCTAAAAAAAAGTATATGTTAACACGATTTAGAATTAGGAGCCTTGCGATGAACGCAAGAAGGTGCTTGAAAGTCACCCGGATCGAGGAAAAGAAGCCTTGGCCATAAAGATCGATAATGGGCTTTTAGAGCAGGCCTGTAAGGAAATAATCGAGACCATCCTGTTTTGCCTCCCAAACGCTTACAAAGGGACCGTTTACCGCATAGGTAAGCCCCCTAAAATGATTGCAAAGCGGATCACTTCCGGGATCATTGATGAAGAGAGAAAAATAATCTCCTGGGGCCTCCCTGAAAGATCTGAATACAACCCGCCCGGAAAAAATTTCGTTGATTATAGAGATCAACCCGGCCGCCCTTCAGAAGCGATGGCATGGTGTGTGGAGAAACAGAAGAGCTGGACAGCAGAGGACCCGAAAAATGACAACCGAAGCGTCCGACTTCAAGTGGAAGGTGTTTTGGAAGACTTTCATCACATGGAGCCTGTGTTAGTCCGTAAAGATGATCTGTGTGTCGGGAACGGGTCGAACCCTGAGTATCCAGAAAATAGTAAGGGAGAAATTATCTGGAAAGACTGTGACTATGTAGTGGTAGGCGTT
>JAIVXD010000257.1:0-4361 GCA_048636195.1 Anaerolineales bacterium | reverse complement strand
ATTATTCGAAAGTTGAAATCATAAAACTAAAACCCTTAAAGACAGGTCTGGGCCAGGGATAAATTCCACCCGAACTTATTGAGATGTTACGATTGAAGACCCGAAGTCCACTTTTAAAATGCTCATTTTCCCAAGTAATTGCCAATTTGGTTCCAAATTTTGGATTAGGCCTGACGAAGATGATGCTTTTCTCATGAATACGCAGCCTAAATGCAGTCCGGGTATGAGAATGGAACCTTGAACCCCTGAACCTTTGAACCCTTGAACGTCTACTGAATATTTAAAGAATCATCTTAATACATCAATTGGCAATATCCGTATAACATGCATATCACTGTTGAAGCTCTAAAGAAAAGAATCCTTGCCGCGAGAGGAGAAATCCCTGCCGACCTTGTCCTGAAAGGGGGAAGAGTGGTTAATGTGTTCTCCGGAGAAATTCAGGAAAAAGATGTGGCAATTTACGATGGCGTTATTGTCGGCGTGGGCTCCGGGTACCATGGAAAAGAAGAGAAGGATTTAATTGGCAAATGGGTTGCCCCTGGTCTCATTGACGGGCATTTCCACATAGAAAGCAGCATGCTCCTCCCCCGTGAGCTTGCTGCAGCGCTCTTGATTCACGGAACCACTACCCTTGTGGCCGACCCACATGAAATCGCGAATGTAATGGGCCTTCCTGGTATCCGCTTGATGCTCAGAGAGAGCCTGGAAATCCCTTTTGACATTTTTTTTATGGCCCCCTCGTGCGTGCCTGCCACGCATCTGGAAACAGCAGGAGCAACTTTAACGGCTTCAGATCTCTCAGCACTTAAAGAGGACCCACGCATCCTTGGCCTCGCGGAAATGATGAATTATCCAGGGGTTCTTATGGGGGATGAAGAGGTGCTTGAGAAAATCGTTCTTTTCAGAGACCAGATTGTAGACGGTCATTGCCCTTCATTAAGCGACCATGATCTTCAGGCATATATCACTGCTGGAATCCGTTCCGACCACGAAGCAACTGTCCTCCAGGAAGCTCGTGAAAAGGTGGAAAACGGCATGATGCTCATGATCCGTGAAGGGACATCCGCCAAAGACCTTGAGAAGCTCCTTCCTCTGATTAACGACAAAAATTCGCGTCGTTGCTGTTTTGTCTCAGATGATCTGCACTCTGAAGATATTCAGCAGCGCGGCCATTTGAACTTCATGATCAAGAAAGCGATTCATTTGGGCCTGGATCCTGTCACAGCGGTCCAGTTGGTCACCCTGAATCCTGCCGGGTATTTCGGTCTGAAAGATAGAGGCGCTATTGCACCGGGCTACAGTGCTGACATTGTTGTTCTGGATGATCTGGAAGGTTTTGAAGTGAATTCTGTTTACAAAGATGGCCGCATTGTTGTAGACCATGGGGCCTTGGTCAATTTCCCTGTGGACTTGCAAAAAACCACATCTATTGAACCTAAGGCCTTGAATATTGCCCCCTTGAGCCCTGAAAGCTTACGCATTCCCTTTTCTGGGAGTAAGGCCAGGGTAATTGAACTTGTTCCCGGTCAGCTCATAACACATGAGAGTTATGAAGACGTGAAATCAAAAAACGGTTTTGTAACGTCTGACATTGAATCGGATGTTTTAAAACTCTGTGTGGTGGAGAGGCATCACGCCAGCGGACGCATTGGACTGGGGTTAGTCAGAGGATTTGGCCTCAATCGGGGCGCTATGGCCTCCTCTGTGGCCCATGACTCTCATAATGTAATCGCCGTGGGCGTCAGTGATGAGGAGATTTTTACTGCAGTTGAAGAGGTAAGACTTATGGGCGGTGGACTCGCCGTCGTATGCAACAAAGAGACACTTGCAAAAACGCCACTTCCCATAGCCGGGCTCATGTCAAAGGAACCTTTAGAGACACTCGTCAAGCAGTTGAAGTCGATTAAAAAGGCAGCCTCAAAATTGGGCTGTGTTCTTGAAGAACCGTTTATGATGCTTTCTTTTTTAGCACTTCCTGTTATTCCTGAGCTAAAGCTAACTGACAAGGGCCTGGTGGATGTAAACAAATTTGAAATTGTTTCCTTGTTTTCACAGTGATTGACTAATTTTTAAAACTTTAGCTCACTTTAGGCACTTTAGTTCACTTTAGACACTTACTTTGGAGGACCTCTTTTATGCCTTCCCGATCGGTAGGGATTATTTATAAACACCACCACGAGCCTGCAAGAATAGAGGCTGAGAAACTCAAAGATTGGTTCAAACAAAAGGGTATTAAAGTCTTTTCAGAGGAAATGAAGACCAAAGGGTCTTTGGACGGTTGCTGCGAGGAATCGATGGTTATCCCAAAGACCGTGGATTGGGTTGTGGTTCTTGGTGGAGATGGGACCCTTCTTGGGGCTGCACGCAGGGTAGGGCGATTCGGGTCTCCAATTCTTGGAGTAAACCTGGGGGGCTTGGGTTTTCTCACGGGGATTCCCTTTGAACGTCTTTATCCTGTGATCGAGATGATGATTAATGGCCGTCTTGAGGTAGAAAGCAGGGTTATGCTTGAGACGAAGGTGTTACGCAAAGGTAAAGTTGTATGTAGGTTTGAGGTCTTAAACGATGTGGTGATCAACAAAGTGACTTTGGCGAGAATCATAGATCTCGATGTAGCAATCAACGAGGAGTTTTTGACCACCTTCAGGGCAGATGGTCTAATTATATCTACCCCAACAGGTTCCACGGCTTATAATCTGTCTGCCGGAGGACCCATACTGTATCCGACAATGGAGACCTTTATTTTAACTCCCATTTGCCCTTTCACATTGACAAATCGTCCCATCATCATTCCGGATACATCTGTTATTCAGATTAAAATGAAAAATGAGAGTGAAGAGGCTGTTGTTCTGACTTTTGATGGACAGGTAGGCTTTGATCTCTATTATGATGACAAGGTAATCATTCGTAAGTCAGAAAAAAAAATAAAGCTATTTCGACCTCCCGATCACAGCTATTTCAACATACTGAGAACCAAGCTAATGTGGGGCGGGACAACCTATAATAAAGATGCAGACCATTAAACGCCTTTTCCGTGTGGATCGCAGGGATATCAACTACCTCCGAACAACCATTGAATCGTATGACGGTATGGCCGTCGTCTCAACTCTCGACCCAGGCAAAGCATATTTGGAAATACGGATCTCCCCGGGTTGTGAGCAATTGATTTCAGAGTTGCTGGATTCTTTGAGAGAAGAAGGGCTTGATCTTGATGCTCTTAAAGTAAACAAAAGTTATGCAAAATAAGACCTTCTACATAAAAACCATGGGTTGCCAGATGAATGAATATGATTCAGATTTTCTGGCCCAATCCCTTATAAGTTCCGGGTTTTCCCCGGTTGATGACTCAAAGTATGCGGATATCATTCTCATCAATACCTGCACCGTGAGGGCAAAACCTGAACAAAAGGCCTTTAGCCTGTTAGGTCGTATGTCGGAGTTAAAGCAAGAAAACCCGGGTTTAATCATGGGCGTCGTAGGATGCCTGGCCCAGCAAAAAGGACACGAATTGATAAAGAGATTCCCTCAGCTTGACTTCGTAATGGGGCCAAGAGAGCTCGGCAGGATTAAGGAGGTTTTAAGACGGATTGATACGGATGGAGAAAAAATTGTTGCTACGCATCTCGAACCAGGGCCGCCCCAACCAGTTACTTGCCAGGGATACTTTGGCGGGAGAGTTACTGGCTACTTATCTATCATGGAGGGGTGCAATAATTTTTGCAGCTACTGTATCGTTCCCTATGTGAGGGGCCGGGAGATTTCACGTTCTCCTGAAGAAATCATGATTGAGTCAAAAAACTTGATCTCAGAAGGTATCAAGGAAATTACACTGTTAGGCCAGAATGTAAATTCATATCGATGGGAAGGAGTGGAAAAATGGGATTTTGTGTCCCTGCTTAGGGAAATCACAAAACTGGATGGTCTTTTGAGGCTCCGTTTCACCACCTCACACCCTAAGGATCTCTCTGAACAACTAATCCAATGCTTTGGGGATCTTGATAAACTCTGCCCCCACATACATCTCCCTTTCCAGGCAGGTTCAAATCCTGTCCTTGAACGCATGAAACGGGGGTATACTCGCGAGAAGTATATTGAACTAATAGAGAAACTGCGCAACCTCAGGCCAGATATTGGCATTACCAGTGACGTCATGGTCGGTTTTCCCGGAGAATCTGAACAAGATTTTGACATGACGCTCAATCTTATTAAACGGGTTCAATTTGATTCACTTTTTTCCTTTAAATATTCGGACAGAAAGGGTACATTGGCGGCAAAAATGGGCGATAAGGTCAGTGAGGCGGATAAGTCCTCGCGTCTAAGCGCACTTCAAAGCCTACAAAAGCAAATCAGCCTCAAAAAGA
>JAIVXD010000256.1:0-4364 GCA_048636195.1 Anaerolineales bacterium | reverse complement strand
AAAGAAAAAAAGAAAAACGTGTGGGCCAGATGGTACGATAGGTTAGGGAGTTTCTACGACGAACGGTTTACAGGTCCCAATTGGAGAGAGAAAGAAAAGGAATTCTGGGATAAACATTTGAAGGAATACTCCGGCTTGTAGGACGAGGCATACAAAGGAACTCGAATCTGTCATCTGTTTTTAAGGCGGAGGGACAACAACCTTCTCATAGGCGTGGGGCTGGCTGATGAACCTCATCTGCTCGACTATTTCCAGTTATCGGTCTGTGGCTGCGGCAGCTGGTATGACATAAGATGTTGAATGTATTTATTAAACTCATCCTTACCGTTATTCTCTATTTTTTCAATATCACTGTATATTTGATCGAGCATACTTTCGTTCCTGACAAAATCATCGAGTCTCTGAAAGTAGCGTCCTGATCGATGCAAGAGAGAATAGGCCTGTTTCTGCCTTTTGCTTAAAGAAAGATAGGTGTCAATCTCCTGCAGCATTTCGTCTTTTTGGCTGTCAAGATATCCATCAACTCCCATCAAGAGGTTTAGGCTGAAATCGCTACACCTGAAATGAGTATGCATTTCATCAAGGTTTGAAACCAGCAGCCGAATCTCAGCCACGATTTCCTCGTCACTCATTGGAAAAAAGGTTCCCTCCTCAACCATCTTCTGCATGGGCGATTTCGGATGCATGGCAAAGGTGCGCACCCTGATATAGTCAGGCCTGATGGTATTGAGAAGTCCAGCCGTCTCAAGGGCGTGTTCCTTGCTCAAGGTCATTCCACCTACTCCCGGCATTATGTATTCTGAAAGGGAAATGCCGGCCTCCATAACCCGGAGGCCCCCGGTCAATATATCCTCCGGTGGTGATCCCTTCTGTATCATTTTAAGCACCTTAGAAGATCCGCTTTCCATTCCCGTGTGGATTCTCGTCAGGCCAGCCTGCTTGAGCGCTTTATATGACTCAACACTTTTATTCTTCATGCTTTTAGCACGGGCATAGGTGGTTATCCTGGTAATATTGGGGAATTTTATTTTGAGATATTCGATTATTTCCAATAGTTCCCTGGTGGGAATAATCAGGGTGTCGGCGTCCTGGAGGAAAGCAGATGTAACCCTTTCGAGATACCGGCCATGGTCCTCAGCCATCCCGTCAATATCTTTTTTTACCTCATCAACGGTCCTTTTGGAAAAGGTTGTGCCTTTGTATGCCGGACACATAAGGCACCTGTTCCATGGACAATTCCTTGTAACGCGAACTAATAAACTGGATGCTTCACTGGGCGGCCTGATCGGTCCCTGCTCATACATGTTGTTACTCCCTTAATGAATTTTGTAACTTCTCAATAAATTCGGGCTGCATTAAAAAAATCCCCCTCAATCCCCCTTTGCAAAAGGGGGAAGCAGTCGGAACGCCCGGACTTATTGCGGTGTAACGGAATTTTTTCTTAAATTACAATAATCCTTTTTGTTGATCATTCAAGTGTGATGCCCATGAAAAAAGTCCTTTTTACATGGATTTAGGAATTTTGGGGATTCAGGAATTACGAATTATTTAGGCTTGTTTTGAGAATATTGAATAGGTTCTCAATAAGTACGGGCTGTGCTTGAAAAATCCCCCTCAATCCCCCTTTGCAAAGGGGGAAGTAATCGGAATGCCCGAATTTATTGAGTTACAATACTGAATTGGAGAATCCTGTAAATTTGGGCTTTTTACGAGACCGTCAAGTGTAAAAGGGAAATGGCAACTTGTTGCCACTTTATAACCTCTTGACACAAAATCCTGTTTTCCATATTCTCCGAACACTAACGTAACTTCTCGATAAGTACGGGTAGCTTTAGAAAAAAATCCCCCTCAATCCCCCTTTGCAAAAGGGGGAAGCAATTGGAATGCCCTGACTTATTAAGATGTTACACATTAACGAGTGTGTAGCTTTTGATTAAATAAGGAAGATGATTTGAAAGAAGATAGGCCCAGACAAAGGCAAGGCATGCGCCAAGAAGGATTTGATTTTTGGCAGGACCATTCTCTGCGTTACTTAGAGATGGCATTTCGCAATGACAGGCGGGAGATCATAGAAAGACCTGACGGATACGGCAAGCGTACAGGAGAATGCGGTGATACGGTAGAAATGTTTTTGACAGTGCGAGGTGATCGCATTGCCTCAGTCTCTTTCGATTTGGACGGCTGCATGAGCACAAACGCATGTGCCAACACGGTGGCAGAGCTTGCAGAAGGAAAAAGCCTGGAAAAGGCATGGGAAATAAGCACGGAAAATGTCATTAAATATTTGGAAACCCTGCCACCCGAAAACATCCACTGCGCGGAACTTGCGGTAGGAGCCTTTTACCTGGCTCTGGCCAACTATAAAGACCTCAAACGTAACCCCTATAAGATATACGGCTCATTCCACCGCCAGAAGTAATGCCCCTCATGCCCGAACCTGCCCCGGTATTTTCTGAAATTTTAGACCTGTTTGTTCTTTCTTCAGAAAAAAAACACGGAGGGAAAAATTGATATTCGGATCGGAAACCATGGCGGTCACCTACGGGTTGTGTTCCGCCGCATCCTGGGGCGTGGCAGATTTCAGCGGCGGCTTCGCCACCCGGCGCAACAATGTGTTCGCGGTGGTGATCCTCTCACAGATCATTGCCGGCGTGCTTCTTCTCATGGTAACCCTGGCCCTGACCGATGGTCTGCCCGCCTATCCCCAGCTGATCTGGGGCGGTGTGGCCGGCGTCGCCGGGGCCGTCGGCATCATGGCGCTCTATATCGGCCTGGCCCGGGGTCGTATGGGGATCGTTTCTTCAATCGCCGCTGTGGTGACGGCCATTATCCCGATCCTATTTTCCTTTTTTAACGAGGGGCTGCCGCCGGTCGCCAAGCTGATCGGTTTCGGCTTCGCCTTTGTGGCGGTCTGGTTCCTGACCCGATCCGAGGGGCACACCATCATGCAGCGCGACGAATGGCTTTTCCCGCTGCTGGCAGGAATCGGATTCGGCATTTTTTTCATTTGCATCGACCACGTCAGCCAAAGCGCCATTCTCTGGCCCTTAGTGGCGGTCCGGGTAACATCGATCCTGACGGTGCTGTGCTTCGTTCTAACGCGGCAGAAAATCGAATGGCCCGGCGTCAAACAGATGCCCATGATCGCGTTTATCGGCATCGGCGACACCGCAGGCAACGTGTTTTTCGCCCTGGCCACCCGGCTGGGACGACTGGACATTTCCGCGGTATTGGCGTCCCTTTATCCGGCCGTTACGGTATTGCTGGCCTGGTTCATCCTCAAGGAGCGCCTGATGCCACGCCAGTGGATCGGTGTGGGCGCCGCCCTGTGCGCCCTGGTCCTGATCTCCTGAATTCACATATCTCTGCTTCGTTATATTGCGGGCGCACCTGCTTTCCTCATCGAATTACCGATTTCTCCGTCGCCTCCAGCCGGGTAATCCTCATTCTCTCCCGGTCGAGCATCTCATCTGCCTGGGGCTTGATCTCGGTTCTCCAGTACTCGCTTTCATAGACTTCTTTGTAAAGCCGTTCGGCCTCCTCCTCATTTTCGAAGCGGCGGATCCAGACGTAAAGATCAGGTTCGTCCACGGCCACAAAACTGCCGACGGCCACCATACCTTTGGATATCTGGAATGGAATGATTTTCTCCTCCATCAATTTGACCCAACGCTCTCGCTTTTCGTCCTTGATTCGATACTCGCGAAGCTCAAAAAACATGTCTTGTACCTCCTGAATTTTCTTAAACCACCCATCTCCGAAAGTTCCCGGATTTCAACGTCGCTTCCCAGACCAACTCAATCGAGATCAACTGCGACCTTGCATTTATTACACCTCTTTGCACCTCTGAATAATTTATGCCCACATTCAGGACAGATGTATCGGTCTTCCTCATCAAGAACCCACTTTTCAGTCCCCCATTTTCGCCAATGGGGTATAGCTCTCAAGATGACTTTCTTCCCAACCGGCATTGGAAAATCTTCAATAAATTGGCAAGGAAAATCATCACACTCGTGACAACCCGAGTAACCCCTGCTTTGCGCACAATCTCTTATGGAACACGACTCACAAAACCCGAATGGATTGTCTGAAAGGCATCCCTCGCATTGAATATCATCTGTAGAGAGATCTTCAGCTCCCGGAAGCTTTCCCTTATAAACGCCAACCAGCTTTTCCTTGAACTTCTCATTTCTTTCTCTGGTGGCATAATAGACTGCACACACGCCACAATATAAACCACAGGGGGCCAAAAAATCCGGATTGATTTTCATGGGGTATCTCCTTAACATCTCGGAAATTGTATCCCGCCAATGCGGGAAAATTATAGATTATTTATTAGCGCTTGTATATTTTTCCAAGCTTGA
>JAIVXD010000255.1:0-4368 GCA_048636195.1 Anaerolineales bacterium | reverse complement strand
CCAGTACTCCAACACTCCAATACTCCGTGTGGTTTATCCAGGCATAGCCAATTATCTCTGACCACGCCCACAGGACGTGGTTTTAAAAGATTAAATAAATGTACCAGGTGTTTTGTCCCACGTTCCGTGGGATGAAGGATTATTCCCTATTAACAACTCGCAACTCGTAACCCGGAACACTTACGTAATAGGCAAACAAACAAGTTAAAAAGACGTATTATGGATATCGACAAATGTCGTTGTAGGGTTAAAGAGTTCTAAATATATGCAAACTGAGTCAGATTTGCCTGATATGCCCGATGGGCAATGCCGGAATGAACGCCCATTAACAATCCGTATCAAATACTGCGGAGGATGCAATCCGGAAATCGACCGTCCTGCTGTGGTAAAGCGCTTAGAAGAGCTTTTTCTATCCAGCAACCTGAAGGTAGAATTTGACTTTAATAGTAACAGGAACACTGATCTTCTAATTCTGGTAAACGGGTGTCCTCATGCCTGTTTGGAGGAGGATAATCTGAACTCCGCCACAATGACTCCCTGTTTTTCCATACAGGGGGCCATGATTGATTATCGACCCGTTACCGAAGAAGAACTTCCAATGATTCTCTATGAGAAAATAATAATTATTCTATCATGAAAACTAAAACCAAGAATGAAACTCTGCTGGTGGCCCTTGGAGGTAATGCTCTTATCCGTAAGGGACAGGTGGGCACTATTGAAGAGCAGTTTCAGAACCTCAACGTGTCCATTCGGCAGATTGCCCGGCTTTCTGAGGAGTACAAAATCATCATCACTCACGGAAACGGTCCCCAGGTGGGAAATCTGCTACTGCAGCAGGAATCTTGCAATGGGGTTCCAAAATTACCCCTTGAGATCCTGGTAGCCCAAACTCAAGGCCAAATTGGTTACATGATCGAGTCGACCCTTGACAGCGAACTGAGAAAGATGGGGGTTATATCCCAGAAATCTTTGGTGAACCTTATCACTTATGTAGTCGTGGATGAAAATGATCCGGCCTTTCAAAACCCGTCGAAACCAGTTGGCCCTGTCTACACAGAGGCAAAAGCAGCAACCCTGCCTTACCCGACCCGAAAAACCGAAAAAGGATACCGGCGGGTTGTGGCTTCTCCCCAGCCCGTCACCATCATAGAAAAACACGAAATAGTTAAACTTATCGAAATGGACTTTATCGTCATTTGCTGCGGGGGAGGAGGCATACCGGTGATCCGGAAAGGACGAACCTTCGCGGGAGTGAATGCCGTTATTGACAAGGATCTGGCCAGCGCTAAGTTAGCAGAAGAAGTGGGAGTGGATATATTGCTCATAGCAAGTGATGTTGATGGGGCCATTATTCGTTACGGAGAGCCGGATCAGGAACTTCTCCGCATAGTGACTCTTGATGAAATCACCAGGTACCTCGCAGAAGGGCATTTTCCGCCCGGTTCCATGGGACCCAAGATAGAAGCTGCCATTCAGTTTCTCCAGGGCAATGGAAAAAGGGCCTTAATCACCTCCATTGCAACTATTGAAGAATCTATCGCAGGAAAGGCTGGCACTGAGATCGTGAAATAAAAAGGGAAGGAGGAGTAACAATGGATCAGCAGTATTACATAAAATTGGAAGAGGAATTAGGTGCCCACAATTATAATCCTCTGAATGTGGTTTTGAACCGCGGTGAGGGGGTTTGGGTCTGGGACGTGGAAGGCAACAAGTATCTGGACTGCCTGGCAGCCTATTCAGCAGTCAATCAGGGCCACTGCCACCCGAAAATAATGCGCACTTTGATAGAACAGGCCCGGAACCTTACCCTCACCTCCCGGGCCTTCCGCAATGATCAGTTGGCCCTTTTTTATCAGGAAATCTGCAAGTTGACCAATTCACACAAGGTCCTTCCCATGAACAGCGGGGCTGAGGCAGTGGAAACAGTTATCAAGGCCGTTCGCAAGTGGGGATACGAGGTCAAAGGGGTCCCACAGGATCAGGCTGAAGTAATCGTCTGTGAAAACAATTTCCACGGCAGGACGATCACCATTGTCGGCTTCAGCACAGATGAAGGTTCACGAAGTGGCTTCGGCCCCTTTACGCCCGGATTCAAGATAATCCCATTTGGTGACGCCGGCGCCCTGGAAGAGGCCATTACGCCTAATACCGTCGCCTTCCTGGTTGAACCTATCCAGGGAGAGGCCGGGGTGATCATCCCGCCTGCAGGATACCTAAGAGAAGTCAAAACCATTTGCGAGAAAAATAATGTGATTCTCGTCCTGGACGAGATTCAGACCGGACTGGGCAGGACTGGCAAGCTCCTGGCCGAGCAGCATGACGGCATTGAGGCAGACCTGACGCTCATCGGCAAGGCCCTTTCCGGCGGATACTATCCCATCTCGGCTGTCCTCTCCAGCAAGGAAGTCCTGGGTGTATTGCGCCCCGGCGAACATGGCAGTACCTTTGGGGGTAACCCCTTAGCCTGCGCCGTGGCCAGGACGGCCATTAAGGTCATAGTTGACGAGAACATGGTCGAGAATTCCGCGGCCATGGGCGAATATTTCCTATCCGGGTTGTCAAATATCAAGAGCCCTCATATCAAGGAGATCAGGGGCAAAGGCCTGTTTATAGCTATAGATATAGTCCCGGAAGCCGGCGGTGCCCGTAGATATTGTGAGAAGTTGATGGCACACGGATTGCTCTGCAAGGAAACCCACGAAAACACTATCCGTTTCGCTCCGCCCCTCGTGATCACAAAAGAGGAGATTGACTGGGCCCTGGAGAGAATTGAAACGGTTCTGACCACGTAGTATATGAAGTAGCATTAATTGTCTCTCACAGAGCACACAGGGGCACAGAGGGATAAAGCTAAGTTGTTTTTGCCCAGGAGGGACTGAAAAAATGAACATCGAACATCGAACGTCCAACATCGAATGTTGAATGGGAAAAAGAGACACCCAGAGATGGTTAAAATTTATTCAGCGTGTACCACTAATTAAAAAACCTGAACTACTAAATGATATTTTACAGGAAGAATTAATTAAGATTTTCGTTACGAGTATCAAAACGGCTGAAAAGAAACCACGCCTTGGCGTCGTTGAATGTTCGGTATTGGATGTTTGTTTTTTAATTCGATGTTGGACGTTCGATGTTCGATGTTCGACGTTCATCTTTTTTTCAAAACAGCCCCGTATGGCATAAATGCAACCTGTGAATGCTTACAAAATAACTTAGCGCTTATGGGCACAGAGAATGATATGCAGCTAAACTTTCTTTATAGAGAAATACAATGATACTTAAGGAGGAAATCTGATGAAACGTGATTATCTGCACATAACCGATTTTAGTACCGAAGAAATATGGGAAACGCTCAATCTGGCAAAAGAGGTTAAAGCCAAATTGAAGAACCGGGAAGACTATAAACCGTTTAAGGATCAGACCCTGGCAATGATTTTTGCCAAGCCATCCGCTCGAACACGTATTTCTTTTGAAACAGGATTCTTCCGTCTCGGTGGACATGCCCTTTACCTTGGCCCCAATGACATACAGATAGGGAAGCGTGAGGCAATAAAAGATATAGCACAAGTTATAAGCAGATATAATGACATGATCATGGCCAGGCTCTTTGACCATGCCCATATTCTCGAATTGGCAGAACATGCCACTGTGCCGGTCATAAATGGCCTCACCGATTATAATCATCCTGTCCAGATTATGGCAGACATCTTAACCATTTGGGAGCATCGAGGGCATTTGGATGACCTGAAAATTGTGTATGTGGGGGACGGAAACAACGTTGCTCATTCCTGGTTCAGGTTGGCGGCACGGCTGCCCTTCCATTTTGTGTGTGCCTGTCCCGAGGGATTCAAACCTGATCCGGATACAGTAAAACTCGCAAAAGATGCAGGCCTTTCAACGGTCGAAATCTCCCATGATCCCAAAACGGCTGTGAATGGTGCTGATATTGTTTATACGGATGTATGGGCCTCCATGGGACAGGAAGATGAGTTGGAAGAACGAATTAAGCGTTTTCAAGGTTTTCAGGTAAACGATGAACTGATGTCAGCTACAGGAAAAAAATCCCATTTCATGCATCCCCTGCCTGCAAAGAGGGGAATTGAGGTGACGGATTCGGTCATGGACTCAAATGCACAGATAATCTTTGACGAAGCGGAAAACCGAATGCATGTCCAGAATGCGATTATGCTGAAGATTGCGGGAAAATGAGTAGATGTGTATTCACCGCAAAGGCGCAGAGGGCGCAGAGAAATGATTTGTTATTTTGCTTTTCGCTGAGACGCCGAAAAGCAAAATCCATTCATCTGCGGTGGATGGATTTCCTAAAAGCGATATCCTGTTCTATAATTACTTATTGTGTGCTTTTGC
>JAIVXD010000254.1:0-4401 GCA_048636195.1 Anaerolineales bacterium | reverse complement strand
TTCCTGTTTATCTTGTTATCCTGTCTAAAAAAGAGACACCTGAATAGTAACAAACGGTTAACATTCATCACAATAATGATGGCAAAGGAGAATTCCAGATAATGACTACCCAGAAACAGTCCCTGTTC
The DNA here is from genome assembly GCA_048636195.1 of Anaerolineales bacterium. Taxonomy (GTDB): domain Bacteria; phylum Desulfobacterota; class DSM-4660; order Desulfatiglandales; family Desulfatiglandaceae; genus 4484-190-2. Next base: position 4,273 of record JAIVXD010000254.1, on the reverse strand, counting down.
AAGAAGATACCATCGGTAGACCGTCTATTGATGAACCCCGGGCTAAAAGATATTTCAAGTTCCTACCCCAGATCATTGGTCCTGAATGCCATACACCAGGTGCTGGATGAGCTCCGGATATATATCCAGAAAGGAAAAATCTCAAAGGTTTCTGAACTAAGTCTCGAATCTGTTTCGGGCCAGGTGGCCGACAGGCTGAAAGAGATATCCCGCCCAAGCCTGAAGCCAGTGATTAATGCCGCGGGAGTTATAGTACATACAAATCTGGGCAGATCGATCTTGGCAGAGAGTGTTTTGAAAAAGTTCAGACAGCTTGCCGGGGGATACAGCAACCTGGAATATAATCTTGATCAGGGTAAGCGGGGAAGCAGGTACACCCATGTAGAGAATATTCTCAAAGAACTTACCTCGGCAGAGGCTGCCATGATTGTCAACAATAATGCCGCTGCTGTACTTATCTCCCTTGAAACACTGGCAAAGGGACGTGAGGTGGTAGTATCCCGCGGGCAGCTCGTAGAGATAGGCGGGTCCTTTCGCATCCCTGCAGTGATGCAGAAAAGCGGGGCAAAAATGGTTGAGGTGGGAGCCACCAATAAAACCCATCTCTGGGATTATGAGGAAGTTATTGGTCCTGAAACAGCCCTCCTCTTGAAGGTACACACGAGTAATTATCAGATCGTTGGCTTCACGGAAGAAGTATCCTTAACCGAGCTTGTAGAACTGGGTAAACGATATACAATTCCTGTGATGGAGGATTTGGGCAGCGGGTGTCTCGTGGATTTCTCAAAATATGGGCTTGTAAAGGAACCCACCGTTAAAGAGGCCCTGGATCAAGGTGCGGATCTGGTTACTTTCAGCGGTGACAAGTTGCTGGGCGGGCCACAGGCCGGAATAATTCTGGGGAGAAAAGATGTGGTCGAGGCAATTAAAAAAAATCCCCTCAACAGGGCACTGAGAATCGATAAACTGACACTTCTGGCACTGGAAGAAACACTGAGAATGTACAGGGATGAAAGTGCTGCCTTAAGAGAAATTCCCACTCTCAGGATGATATGTCAGCCCTACAAGTCACTTGCAAAAAAGGCGGAGCGCCTGCTCAAGCTGGTCGGAAAAATGAAGACCGCGAATTTCTCCCTTGAACTGGCGGATGGTAATTCCAGACCAGGTGGCGGTGCGCTCCCGCTTTCAGAGTTGCCCAGTCGCCTGCTTTGCATGGTTCCCGGTAAGTTGTCCTGCCAGTTTATGGAGACGTGGCTGAGATCCTATGACCCACCAATAATCGGGAGAGTCGAAAAGGAGACTGTCCTCCTGGATGTAAGAACCATACAAGATAGAGAATTAAAGGTGGTGGCAGACGCTATCCGGAAACTCGCACAAATCGATCTAAGATAAGAGGCGGGAAACCCTTCCGGAAACCCGCCCGCACTTTCTTCCAAAGAGGCGTATAAAACCACCTTTTTGTCTATAAGCTTTCCTTCAAGGCCTTACCAGCCCGGAATCTTACGGTCTTGCTTGCTTTAATGGTCATTGTTTCTCCGGTCTGGGGGTTCCGGCCCTGTCTTTCCTTCCTTTCGGAAACAATAAAGGATCCGAATCCTGCCAGAGCCAGTCTTCCTTCTTTCTTCAAGGTATCCTTTGTAATTTCAACAAATGCATTAAGAGCCTTTTCGGCATCGGCCTTGGTTAGGTTGCTTTTATTAGCAATCTCAGCAATTATATCGCTTTTTGTCATAGTAACCTCCTTTGATCCTGTTTTAGATTTAAACCTCTTTTTGCCTCACACTTTGTCCAAAGATTTGTCCCATCCTCCCTTAACAGCAAGGCCACAAATCCTATGAAAAACGTATTCGGTAACACTAATAGCTTGGCACGACCGCACAATTTTTGATTTTGTAGCATACGAGAAAGGCGTTTTCAACAAAAAAAAGCAAGTTCTCAATAAGTTCAGACAAAATATGTTTTGCGACTATTTACTGAATTCACGTTTCCGCCGGAATAACAGCCACTTACACACAGTATTCATTCCCGCCTGGCATAAAGTGTGAGGTTATTGACAAACAGTCCTAAAGGCTATATTTTTTATACAACAAATAATGACCAGGGAATTCTAATTGGAAGAGATTATTAAAAAAATCCTTGCAGATAGTTTGAAGGTTAAGGAAACATTTGTCAGGGAAAATATATCAAAACTGATCCTTTTGGCCGAGAAGACTGCCGCAGCCTTCACCAACGACCGCAAATTGATGCTATGTGGAAACGGTGGGAGCGCGGCTGATGCCCAGCATATTGCGGCTGAATTTGTCAATCGATACACCTTTGAGCGCCCTCCCCTCCCCGCATTGGCCTTGACTACCGATAGTTCGGTCATGACCAGTATTGGAAACGATTACTCATTTAATGATATTTTTTCCAAGCAGGTGAAAGCCCTGGGAATAGAAGGGGATATTCTCTTAGTCATCAGTACGAGCGGAAATTCCAAAAACCTCTTGTCGGCAGTGAATGATGCCCGTAGCCGGGGAATATATACGGCTGGCTTACTGGGTAGCGATGAAGGGAAACTTGTGAATCTGGTTGATTTAGCTCTTGTGGCAAATACTGAATCGACCCCCAGGATCCAGGAGACGCATATCCTGGCCGGTCATATCCTGTGCCATTTGGTCGATTACATACTTTTCCAAAGGCATTTATCGGATGAATAGGACTATATAATGTCTAAATGGACACCCATATCGTTGGATGAAGTAAAATCCTATCCCCTGAAAAAGAGGGCCAGCAAGGTAAAAGTCGATGATTTTGGCCATGCGTGGCAGCCTGGGGGTTCTATGAACCGGTGGTTGGAATCGTTGCCAAAGATTCTTGCTGGAAATGATTTTACTGAAATCGTTGATCGATTTGTACGCGCTGCAGCCTCTGGCAAGACAATTATCCTGGCCATGGGCGCCCATGCCATAAAGGTTGGCCTTAACCCGATTATTCTGGACCTGCTGAATCGCCGGATCCTCAGTAGCATTGCCATGAATGGCGCAGGAATCATACATGATGCGGAGGTGGCCATGGTTGGATGCACCTCAGAAGACGTGGCAGAACAAATCGGAACCGGCAAATTTGGCATGGCAGAAGAAACAGGAAAGCTCCTTAATGCAGCTATTTCAGAGGGAGCAAAACAGGGCCTTGGTATTGGCAGATCGGTAGGTGCCATGTTGATCAGGGAAAACTTCCCTTACAACCGTTACAGCCTTCTGGCGAGGGCCTTCGAACTCGATATTCCTGTAACGGTTCATGTGGCAATTGGAACCGATATCATCCATTTTCATCCCAATGTGGATGGGGCATCCATCGGCAAGGCATCTCACCTGGACTTTCGTATATTCGCCCGTCTTGTTTCCACATTGGAGGAGGGGGTTTTCATTAATCTTGGGTCTGCTGTGATCCTGCCGGAAGTTTTCCTTAAGGCCCTGACCCTTGTAAGGAATCTGGGATACCAGGCAAGGGACTTTACCACGGTTAATATGGATTTTATTCGACATTATCGACCAATGACCAACGTGGTCCACCGGCCTACCCTGGATGGAGGCAAGGGTTATAATCTCGTGGGTCACCACGAAATCATGTTTCCCCTGCTGGCCGCGGCGGTCTTAGAAGGCCTGAAAGAAGACTAAGGGAGTGAAGCGATATGCCCATTTATGAATATAGATGTTTAAACTGCAACGAGGAATTTGAGGCCCTCATTTTTGGCGGTGACGATAAAGTGTCCTGTCCCCATTGTAACCGGGACAAACTGGAACGTCTCATGTCAGCCTGTGGCTTTAAGAGCAGCGGAAGTTTCACACCTTCTTCCGGCTCATCTGATTGCTCTTCCTGCTCAAGCACAAATTGCAGCAGTTGTCACTGAAGAGTCCAGGCCCATCGAAGATCCCGCTATGCGGGGGAGAACCTGGCTTTGATTTCCCCCAAGAGAGGCTACACTATATTTAAATTCATAAGGCTGAATTCGAATGACAAAGGTCAAAGCTCAAATTTCAAATAAATGTCAAATGACAAATGCTAAAAAATATGTAATTATATTAGGTTCAAAGTTCAATGGTTCACGCCTGCCCTCCCCCGGGATCGGGAAGCGCGACTTGATATGCATTCTTGAAACGATCGCACTTAATTCTACGCCAGGAATTTCTACGCAACGGGAGAGGAAAGCCAGGTCTGGGCCAGGGGTTCAAGGTTAACTGATGAAAACTAAAACAACCCTGAACCTTGAACTGTGAACCTGACAACCTGA
>JAIVXD010000253.1:0-4409 GCA_048636195.1 Anaerolineales bacterium | reverse complement strand
CTATGAATCATATTAGTATGTGGCATATCTACCTATAAGTTATGCAAAGAAAACCAACTTATTAAAAAAATTAAAAGTGTCTTTTTGGGTTTGAAGGCCGCGATATCGAATCTATATTGACCGTTAGAAAGTCTTGCGTAGATCTTCATTGCTACCCTTAAAATATAGTTATCAAAAGAGGATAAAATGACTAAACGTATAGGAATTCTATATTTCTCCCCAACAAATACAACTAAAAAAATATGTAGAGCCGTAGCTTTGGGAATGGGTGCAAAGGATCCGCAAACGCTGGACATGACTTTTCCAGATACCCGAGCGGAAATAATCGCTAATCCAAATACAGTTACAGCAAATATAGATCATTTAATTGTCGGTGCCCCTGTTCATTCCGGCAAGCTTCCGCTTCAAGCCATGGAGTGTCTCAGGGCCATTGGCGGAAATGGAAAAGAATGTAGTGCAATTGTTGTTTATGGCAATCGGGACTATGGAATTGCTCTTTACCGTATGGTGGAAATTCTTTCCGAAAATGGTTTTGGTGTTATTGCTGTAGGTGCGTTCATTGGCCAACACTCATATTCAGATATAGTACCTGTTGCAATGGGGAGACCGGACGAATCAGACATTGAGAAAGCTCGTAAGCTTGGGGAAAGCAGCTTAAGCGCGACCAAATACTTGAGTCTTAAAGATATTCCAATTCAAATTGACAACATCTCCAAGTCTGAAAAGTACACAGCTCTCAAACCTGCTTACATTGCAAAACTATGCGTACAATGTGGAAAGTGTGCGAAAAACTGCCCTGTTGGTTTACTATCGCCTGACACAGGTATGTATCTGAGTAGGGCGGCTAAAAATCAGTGCATAGGGTGCATGGCATGTGTTAGGAGTTGTATGCAAAAAGCAAAAATTGCTAAGGCCAATCCGATAGTAAAAATGGTTATGAACAGTATTCTCAGACATGCATCCAGAGAACGAAAAGAACCTCTTACTATTGTCGTCTGAAAAAAATATCCTGTCAATAAAACGACTGCACTAACATGTTGTGGCGTAATATATGAAATCGACTGCCCGCACAGACCTTACTACAGGTTCCATTCCAAAGCAATTACTCAGGCTTTCCGGCCCCATAGTCTTTTCCATGCTCATGTTCACCCTTTATCTCATGGTAGACCTATATTTTGTGGGCAGGTTAGGACCAGACGCCGTAGCAGCGGTTTCCATTTCAGGTAATGCCTTCTTTGTGATCCTGGGCCTCTCATTTGTCCTCGGGATCGGGGGCATGGCCCTCATTGCACAGGCATTTGGAAGGAGGGACTATGAGGAGGCAGGGAAGATATACAAACAGACCCTCATTTTTGCTATTTTGGTTGGCATTGCCGCTACTCTTGTGGGATTGTCCATTGCCCGTCCTTACATCGATTTTTTTGGCGGAACAGGGCAGTCTTTGGAGTGGGGAGTAGAATATTTTCAGGTCTTTTCCATCTCTTTTTTCTTTGTACTTATGCTTCACGTAATAGGCGCCTGTTACCGGGGTATGGGAGATACAAAGACACCCATGATCATAATGGTCCTATCCACGATCCTTAACATTATCCTGGATCCTCTACTGATCTTCGGCCTTCTGGGTTTCCCTCGTCTCGGAGTACGAGGTGCGGCCATCGCGTCACTTTTGTCCCAGTTTATTGCTCTTGCAATCTATATCTATATGATTTTAATAAGAGGTCAACATCTAAAGATAAAAGGGCCCTGGCAACTGGATCTAAGCATTATAAAAAAGAGTCTGGCGATCGGACTTCCTGCGGGTTTGACCTATTTCCTGCTTGCCCTCAACATGTTAATAACATACCGGGTCGTGAGCGTATTCGGCACTGCGGCTTTGGCCTCCATAGGGATTGGGTTCCGTATTCTCCAGGCCATATATATGCCGGTGGTGGCCGTTACTTCGGCCATGGCAGCGATCGTTGGTCAAAACTATGGAGCAGGGAAACAGTCAAGGATAACCACGACCCTCTGGACAGGGTGGGCAATTTCCTGTGGAATTATGATATCAGGAACCGTTTTATGCCGGGTTTTTCCGGGCATTTTAATCGGAATATTCAGCAATGATAAAGATGTCATTCACTACGGTGTTATTTATCTCACGATCATGTCATTAGGGACCGTGATCGCAGGAACTATCATGACCATGTCTGCCGTGTTTCAGGGTTTAGGTAAAACCTATCCCGTGTTTATTGCTGCAGTCTTTGACAATGTCCTTTTTGCATGCCTGGTCTTTACATTGCCGGGACTTTTTGGCTGGGGAATCCAGTCTGTCTGGTGGATTAAGCTGACCACTGCAGGTATTGAAATGTTTCTTATCGCAGAATGGCTCAGGAGGTATTTCCGGGGTATTAGCTCATATTTGGATGAAATACCTGAAGGAATGAGGTAATTAACGTCTCGGAAATGGCATCCCGCCACGATAACGCCATATGGCAATAAAAAGATGCCATATGTCGATATCTATTTTGTGCCATATGCCATATATTGTATAAAAAATCAATGAGTATCATATGGCCCAATAGAAGGCGGGAAAACCGACCGCTTCCACATCCCCACAAATTTGGAACATGGGATTTGGCAATTATGTGGTAAAACCAGCATTTTTTACGAGGACTTCGGGTCTTCAATTTCGTCCTTGTCCCTAACCCTGAACGTTGAACCCTGAACCTGTGAACGCTTACAAATATTTTTAAGAAAAGAGGTAGTCATGGCTGAGATGCACGAAGCACAGCGTTCCACTTGTCCCGAGGCGACCCAAATCTCCCTGAGAGGCTTCTATTTAATTGGAGAGATGGCCACTATGATTGGCATAGCCATGGTCTTTGTGCTTAACCTGGCCACGCCCCTGAGTTTTGTCCTCGATAGCCTCGGGAGTCTGCCCCAGATGGACGCAGTCGAACTTGGATTAAAAGCTGGGATACGCCTGATTTTCATTATCCTTGTGACCTTCCTTCCCCTCTTTACCGCGATGCATCTGATCTTGAGACCAATTGCCACCTATCTGACATTCATCCGCACAGGCCAGGACCCACCAGCTGACTTGAAGGAAAGGGCCAGGCGAAGGCTGCTCAACCTGCCTTTCATCTTTATCCCAATTAACCTGGGTATTTGGATCCTGGCCCCGGCCATAATCTTTTTCATTGCTTATCTGGCCGGCCGTATGGACACTCAAGCTGCGGTGGTATTCTCCATTAGGGCCAGCATGGTTGGTCTTATCTCATCGGCTATTGTCTTTTTCGGGATTGAGTCCCATTCCCGCAAGCGGCTTATCCCCTTGTTTTTCCCTAAAGGCCACCTGGCTGATATGAAGGGAGCGGCCCGGATCTCCATTTCCAGGCGCATAAGAATGTCTTACAGGTTCGGTAGCCTGGTGCCCATGACCATACTGGTGGTCACCCTTCTCACCTTGCAATGGGAGGTTGATCCGACTGTCATATCTGCCGTGGACTATGGTCGCGGGATAATCACCTTCACCCTGATCCTGTTCGGCGTCTTCTTCTTTGCCACCGGGACTCTCAACAGGATGGTGAGCAGATCCATTGTGACCCCTATAAACAATATGCTTTCAAATGTGGAAAAAATCCAGGCGGGGGATTTCAATTCCCGTATCCAGGTCACAGGCAATGATGAGATCGGCATATTGGGCGACGCCGGAAACGCAATGATCAAAGGCCTTGCCGAGCGTGATATGATCAGAACAGCCTTTGGTAAATACGTCACACCTGAGATCCGAGACGAGATCCTCGCCGGTCGCATTCCACTGCAGGGTGAACGGCGAGAGGCCACGGTCATGTTCTCAGATCTGCGCGACTTCACTCCCTTTGTTGAAAACAATCAACCCGAGGAGGTCATCGCCAGCATGCGGACCTATTTCACGGTCATGCATCGGACCATACGCCGACACAAAGGTCTTGTGCTTCAGTTCGTGGGTGACGAGATCGAGGCCGTATTTGGCGTACCAGTGCGCTTTGAAGGTCATGCAGAGGCGGCTGTGCGGGCAGCCCTTGAGATGCGCAAGGCACTTGAGGAGATAAATCTGGAGCGCTCCAAACAGGGCAAACCTGCCTTTTCCCACGGTATTGGCATTCATTCCGGGAGAGTCTTGTCCGGGAATTCCGGAAGCGAGGAGCAATCGGCCTATGCCCTTATTGGCAACACGGTCAATGTTGCCTCGCGTATACAGGGGTTGACCAGGGAACTGGGTTGCGATATCCTGGCCAGCCAGGAAACGGTGGAACAGATGGTGGGTTCCTGCCACATGGAAAAGCAATCGCCCCGTCTGGTCAAGGGATACTCCAAGCCAATCATCGTCTACCGCATCCTCGGCTGAGTGATATCAGCATTATGTAATGTATGGTAACTTCACTGTT
>JAIVXD010000252.1:0-4411 GCA_048636195.1 Anaerolineales bacterium | reverse complement strand
CAGCAGAGGCAGAGGCATTTAAGAAACAGAGATGATGACACGTGGGAGTAGTTGATTTTTACAAAAATGACCTCAGGGCTCATGGCCTACGGAAGTCGAAATCACCCCATAAGCTCGCGCCCATGCCGGGCAATCTTGGGGTTAGGGCTCAAAGGAGGCACAAGGTGGCTGGTATCAAGACAAATGATAGCAAGCAGAAATATCAAAGGGATGAGTATATCTTCCGCGTCAACCGTGTCATTGACTATATAGAGACAAATATTGATAAAGACCTCTCTCTCGAAGATCTTGCCAGGATTGCCAATTTCTCACAATTCCACTTTCATCGAATTTTCCGGGCTATTGTGGGTGAAACCTTAAATAGATTTATACAAAGGATGCGTGTCGAAAAAGCAGCCACTCAGCTCATGGCCAACCCTAAAAAATCCATTACTGAAATTGCTTTTGACTGCGGATTCTCAGGATCAGCATCATTTGCAAGGGCATTCAGAGAGACTTTTCATATGAGCGCAAGCGAATGGCGTGCAAAGGAATATCTTAAAGACCGCAAGATTCGCAAAACGAATAGCAAGGAAGGGCAAACGCTTGGCAAGATTCGGAAAGACTCACACGTTTCCTCCTATTATATTGACAGTGAAATTCAAAACCAAACATGGAGGATAAAAATGAAAGAGAAGAATCAAATTAAAGTCGAAGTCAAAGAAATGCCGGAACTCCACGTGGCTTATGTCCGCCACATCGGCCCTTACAAGGGAGATAGCGAACTCTTTGAGGGGCTATTTGATAAACTGATGAAGTGGGCAGGCCCCAGGGATTTATTACGTTTTCCTGAGACTAAAGTTTTAGCCGTTTATCATGATGACCCCAATATCACAGATGAGGAGAAACTCAGAACAAGTGCATGTATTACCGTCCCAGAGGATGCTCATGTAGAAGACGAAGTGGGGAAGATGACTGTGCCCGGTGGTAAGTTCGCTGTCGCGAGATTTGAATTAACGGGGAGTGAAGAATACGAAGAAGCCTGGAATATAGTCTACGGAGGCTGGTTGCCTGAAAGCGGGTACCAACCAGATGATCGTCTCTGCTACGAGCTTTATCAAAATGACCCAAAAGAACATCCGGAGGGGATTCATATCGTCGATATATGCGTACCGGTAAAGCCACTGTAAAGTAATGAATCCAAGCGCGCAAGGACGTGGCTTTGATCTGGCCCCAGAGGGGGCCCTGGAGACTCCAGACTTGAACCTGAGGAGTACTGGAGTAATGGAGTGCTGGAGTAATGGAGTATTGGAGTACTGGAGTGTTGGGCAAAAACAGATTTTTTCCCATTACTCCACTGCTCCATCACTCCATGAACGGTTGCCATTGTTCGTTTACGTCTATCCTTGTTCATTGTAACGCCCTGAAGCTCCGAACTACTTTCCTTTCGCGGCTCCTTCCTCACCCCGAGTAAGAAATTTGTGAATCTTTGGATCCCGTGACTCTGCAAGCAGTTTTTTAGGGTCCCCCCCGGCAATCATGGTCCGTGTTTCCGTATCAAGAAAAACAGAGTTGTTTCCGATGGCAAATATGCTTGCCAGTTCATGGGTCACCACCACCACTGTGGCACCAAGACTGTCTCTAAGTTCCAGGATCAGTTCATCCAGAAGGTGTGCACTGATCGGGTCAAGCCCTGCTGACGGCTCGTCAAAGAACACTATGTCCGGGTCCAGCGCAATAGCACGGGCCAGACCGGCCCGCTTGCACATTCCACCACTGATTTCTGAAGGATAGAATTCCTCAAAACCGGCAAGACCCACGAGTGAAAGCTTCAGCGAAACGATCTCACGTATCTCGTTTCCACTCAATTCTGTATACTGCTCCAACGGCAACCCTATGTTCTCTGCAAGCGTCATAGAACTCCACAACGCACCGCTCTGGTATAAAACCCCAAATCGTCTTATAATACGATCCTGCTCTACCGGTTCTGCCTCCCAGAAACTCACATCACCGAAAAAAACCTGTCCCTTAGCAGGTGACATTAGACCGATCATATGCCTCATAAGCGTGCTCTTACCGCAACCGCTCCCACCCATGATGATGAAAATATCGCCACGGTCTATCGTGAAATTAAGATCCCGCATAACCACGAAGTCCCCATAGGCCATGGTGAGGTCTTTGACCGTTATGTGGGCTTCCCGTTGATTCATCATTCCCCTATATTCCCAGCACATTGCAAATAATAGTTATGATTGCGGTGGCCACAATGATGCTGACGATTCCCGTCACCACGGCCGATGTGGCAGCATCTCCCACTGCCGAGGCGCTGCGTCCGCACTGCAACCCCCTGAGACACCCGGCCAGGGCCACCAGTACTCCAAATACGGCGCCGTGAAAGAGTCCGATCCAGAAATGGTTCAGGGTAACCGAGGCCTTGGTCTGATTGAAGTACTCCACCGCACTCAGATCCAGCATGAACACACCGACGATCAGCCCCCCGAGGATTCCCATCAAGTCCGCATAAATGCACAGAAGCGGCATCATCAGGACGAGGGCAAGCATTCGGGGCAGCACTAAAAATTCCATGGGTGAAATTCCCATGGTTTTCAGCGCATCGATCTCCTCGTTCACCTGCATTGTACCGAGCTGAGCGGCAAAGGCAGCGCCGGTACGGCCCGCCATGATAATTCCGGCCATTATAGCACCCATCACCCGGACCATGGATATGCCCACCAGGCTGGCAACGTAAATCTGTGCCCCAAACATCATAAGCTGGACCGCGCCCACGAAGGCGAGGATCAGCCCAATAAGCAGGCTTATGAGAGAGACAATGGGTAGGGCCTGAACCCCACACTGCTGAATGGTCAAGGTAAAGTCTGAGCGGCGGAAACGCGCCTTGCCCTTCAGCAGCCTCATAAAGGCAACAGTGGCCTCACCAATGAAACCGAGCATTTCTACAACTGAGCGGCCAAATACAATGGCGCTTTCCCCGATGTGAGACAAGAACGACTCACGCGTGCCTCCTTTTTGCGAACCCTTTTCTTCCGGTACAGCGGAAGCAAGCGCAATGAGCTTTACAGCTCCTTTAGGGAGCCCGGCCTTTTCAACACGAATTTTTTTCCGACTACACTGGCGGATAACCTTGATCAGGAATGTCAGCAGGCCGCTGCCCCAGTCCGTGAGTCCTTCTGTGCTAAAGGCAACACGCTGGATACGAGGACCAGAATCGATTTGCTTTTGCACATCATCGGCCGATGGAAGCCCCCCCCCAAGACTCCAGTTTCCCGCTAATCGCACAAGCAGCGTATCTTCATTCGGGCGACTGAAGCTCATTTCGTATTGGCCGGGCTCTATTTCCATGGGTGTATTCACTTGATTTTTTGTAACCATTCACGAGGTCTTTTGTGCCATAGCGCACTATCTGCGACTGTGCTCAGTCCCGCCTTGGCTGGACGTACTCTGGCAAATTTCTCATCGGTGCAGATCTGCAATGGTAGGGTTACTCTATCACAAAACTTGTTTTAAAGTCCATACCTTCTTCAATATTAGTCAGAATTCAGAAGGAGATGCCTTTAAAAAGTTAAATTGACAATTGCACGGGAAAGTTCTACAAGCAAACTTATGGCACAATCGCCTCGCAAAACTCCTACCTGAGACCCAAACAGCCTGTTAAGCCTGAAAGGAGAAACCTATGAATATTACCATAAAAATTGCTTTAGTTGTAATAACTGGCCTTGCCCTGACCATGGGTGCTGGGTGTGCCACATCAAAAGTCTGGATAAGCAGCCCTGCAGCTCAAACGGCCGGCAATCCATATTATGAGGCCAAAATAGAGCCACTAAAAAGCGCCAACAAATTTTTTGTTTCGTTTCGCCTTGTTGTCACCAATAGAACCGATAAAAATCTGGAAATTGACTGGAACAAGACGCGTTACATTTATAATGGCCGCACTCATGGAGTTTTTGTATTTGATGGCGTTAGGCCTGAGGATATCAAAAACTTGACAATGCCAGCGGATACCATTGTCTCAGGGCAGAGTTTTTCAAAAGTCATTTCACCGTTCAAATTGCTGGCACGCGCCCCCATTAAAGACCGCTATACAGATAAGCCTATTATCAGTCCTGGCATAATGCCAAATGGCAAAAACGGTATCCATTTAGTTATCAGGCAGAACGGGAAAGAAATAATTGAGAAAATGTCGGTAAATATAGAAGAAAAGGTAGCTCAGTGATGATTGAAACAAGGCGAATGACGAAAGGTTATTAATATGCGTGATACTTTATTTCTGCAATTCTATAACAAAACAAAAAGTGGCTATTTTGATCTGTGTAATGGTTTTTCAGATACTTATGATCTGTGTAAAAGCAAAGGCGATTTTTACTGGACCGAACATGAGATAGACCGTACAAAATGGTACTTGGATGAGACATAT
>JAIVXD010000251.1:0-4419 GCA_048636195.1 Anaerolineales bacterium | reverse complement strand
TTTGTGCTGAAAAACGCCCTTAACCTGTACCACAAACCTCTGCTCTGGATGCCAACTATTACCGCTTCTGCCATCTGCTCTCCTCCTCTTACCCTTTACTAAGCACCTCTATTTTTTCTTTTTTTCCTCTTCTGCTGCCTTTTTTTCCTTCTCGTCTCCAATTCTCTTTGCTTTTGCTGTTTCCTTCAACATGAACTTCCTTTTCCAGGCCTTAACGACCTTTTTCTTGTTCTTGACAGCCCAGGCGTGGTCCAGTTTTATGAATTTTGGGGTAGCCGCGCCATATAATGCACTGGGAATGCCCGGCCGCGGCGGAATGTATCCCATGGACGCAATGAACCTGCTGCATTCTTCCGTGCCCAGATAGTCCATAACCTTCTTGCACAGGCCAAACTTCTTGGTTCCCTTAAAGATGGTGCAGTAGTTGCCCTCGTATCCGATTCCTTCTACGGGGATGGTCCACTGGATGGGATAGCCGTCGTTAATCCTTTTGAGGACATTCTCGTCTGCAGTGAGTCCCAGCAGGAATTCCCCTCTGCCCACCAGATCGGTGGGGGCGTTCCCGCTCTTGGTATAAAAGGCCATGTTCTTGTCCAGGGCCTCGAGGTATTTCCACCCCTCCTCTTGCCCGTAGAGCTGGAGAAAAGAGTAAGTGATCATGTAGGCCGTTCCCGAGGTCCTGGGTGAGGGTGCAACGATCTGTCCCTTCCACTTGGGATCCAGAAGTTCCTTATAGCTCATGGGCATACCGTATCCCTTTTCGGCCAGTTTCACCTTATTGCCGATCAGGATAAAGGAAAAGGTGCCCAGCGCATAATAAGTGCCGTCCGGGGACTTGAACTTGGCGTTAATGTCATTCCAGGTGGGGGATTTGTAGGCCTCGAAATACCCTTTCTTGGCGCCACCAATAGCCTCGGCCGCACCAACAGACAAAATCATATCAGCGTTGAACCTCGGGTACTCCGTCCTGGTCCTGGCCCCGATCTCTCCCCATGAGAGGGTGATATTCTTTACTTCGATCCCTGTTTTTTCCTGGATTTTCTTTGCCAGGGCCTCGTTGACCTCACGGGAGAATCCCATATAGGCCTTGATGGAATCAGCAGCCAGAACGCCGCTGGTAGCAAAACCAAATGTCAGTAAAAGTGCTAAAGCTACAATTGATATAAGTTTACCTTTCATCGTGCACCTCCTTTAGTTTGAATCGTTTGATGGATAATGGTCTATGACCGCAACGGTCATGGCCCAGCCTTTACAAGCGCGTCTGCTTACTGTATTTCACCCCCTTTCTTTTAAAATGTTTTGTTGCTTAACCAAAGAGTAAATGACTTGAAGCTATCGTAAGAGAATGATTGATGTCTGTCCAAGAAGTAATAAGTCAGTGATAAAAAAATAAAAAACCAATCGAATCCTTGTTCAGGCAAGGATTTCAATTCGAGATGAGGAAAGATGATACGAGTAGAATGAATTCACTTATAAGCCGCAAGGAACCTTCAAGTAGCCCAGGATGTACCTATCAGCAAGTGATTATCGGATAATTGAAAGGGATCAAAGTGTCATCAAAAAACCAGAATGCAATAAGGTTCTTACGACTCTTTGAAGTTAATACTTATGATAAACATAAGTCAAACTAATAAATATCATATTATTAATAACAAAAGGTTATTCTTGCAGCGGCTTCACCGCCAATTGCTAAGAAATCTTCAAGGTCTCAAGCCCTTAATCTCTGCTCCCCGCTAAAAGATCTCTTTCAATACCTTCCGAGCCACAGTATGGATCGTATCAATTTCTTCATCTCCATGGGCCAGGGAAAAATAAAGTTTTGTAGACATGGGATTCAGAAAGATTCCGTTCCGAAATAGCCCTAAAGAGAAGGCTCTGGCCCTTTTCCGGTCAGCCTTGAAGGCCGTTCTGTAGTCGATTACCTTTTCTCCGGTAAATACCAAAGCACAGAGGGGCCCATCTCCCAAGACCTGGGCCACGATACCAAGCTCTGAGAGAATCGATTGGAATCCGTTACGAAGCTTCTCCCCCATAGCAAACAAGCGCTCGTAAGTGCCGGGCTTGCGGAGTTCTTTTAGGGTAGCAAGGGCGGCAGCGGCTGTCACCGGGTTTCCACCCAGTGTGCTTGCAAACCACACGTATCTTTCTTGACCCAGATCGGCCTCATTGCAAAGATCAAGGATATCAGCCCTGCCTACAACTGCCCCCACAGGATAGCCTCCCCCAAGGGCCTTCCCCAAGGCAGCAAGATCCGGTATCACACCATAGTACTCCTGGGCCCCACCATAGGCAAGCCGAAAACCAGTCACACATTCGTCGAAGACCAGAAGCATATCGTGCTTCCGGGTTACGTCCCTCAGCCCTTCAAGAAAACCTTCCAAAGGCGTCGTGCATCTATGCAGAGGTTCCACTATCACTGCCGCGATCTTTGAGGCATTTTCTTCGATAATCCGGGTGGTCATTTCAAGATCATTAAATGGAGCAATTAACACGTCATCGCGGGCAGCTTCGGTAATCCCGGCCGAAGTGGGCTTGGGAGTAGGGAAATCCACCAGTTCCTGGGGGAAAAGACTTATGGCCCCAAACTCATTTGCCCCATGATAGGCCCCTTCGAACTTAACGATTTTATCTCGCCTTTTAAATGCCCGGGCAAAACGAACAGCATACATGGTTGCTTCGGTTCCGGAGGCGCAGAACCTTACCTTTTCCGCGCAGGGGACAGCTCTCACAAGTTCCTCGGCAAGCTCCAGGGCGGGACCCGAGACATACGAAAAGTTAGACCCTTGCTCTGCCTGCTTCTTAACCGCTTCAGTGATTCCCGGGTGGCTATGGCCAAGGATCACCGATCCCCATCCCATGGTAAAATCGATGAATTCCTTTCCAGTGGTATCGTAAACCCTGGCACCCTGACCACGGGTTAAAACAATCGAGAGCTCCTGGGGTAAATTATATTCTCCCAAACAACCACCGGGAAAGACCTTCCATGACCTCCGACTCCATTCATTTTCCGGTTCTTTCATCGCGAACCTCCTTTTGCAATATATGACTTATATATCCCGATTAGACACCTAATCCAATACAAAAAAAGTTATTAATAAAATAACACAAATTGACATATCCTGACGGCTGTATTGACTTAAATATTGTTTTTAAGACAAATTTTCGCTATAAAAGGCATAATAACTGTTCTACAGAATCACTGCGGAAAGGAGACAGCCTGTGGGAAAACTTCACAGATCAGAGGGTGACATTAACATCTCTCCTCAAAGGACTGAATGGCAGGATAAGCACCTGGACGCCCGGACACAAGCCCTTCTGAAGGAGGATGAGCGCTACTTTCTTAAGCAGTCCCTTTCAACCCCATGCCTCAACGTTATGCAGTCTTGCGAGGGTATCTATATTGAGGACCTCCAGGGCCGGCGTTATATGGATTTCCACGGCAACAATGTCCATCAGGTGGGTTTTGCCAACCCGGACGTGATTGCAGCCATTAAAGATCAGCTTGATGAACTTTCATTTTGCACTCGTCGCTATACAAACCGGGTTGCTGTAGCCTTAGCCAGAAAGCTTACAGAAATTGCTCCAGGTGATCTGAACAAAGTGCTTTTTTGTCCTGGTGGCGCGGAAGCCATGGGTATTGCCATCAAGCTCGCACGCATTGCCACCGGCCGGCACAAGACGATCTCTATGTGGGATTCCTTTCACGGGGCCACCCTTGATACAATATCCATAGGGGGTGAAGCGATCTTTCGCCATGATATGGGTCCGCTGCTGCCTGGAACCGAGCATGTGCCCCCGCCGGATGAGTATCACTGTGTCTTTGGGTGCTGGAAAAGGGGTGGCTGCGATCTGACGTGCGCAAAATATATAGAATACATCCTTGAAAAGGAAGGCGACATCGCGGCAGTCATTTCCGAACCGATCCGAAGCACCCCGTACATTCCCAGGCCCGAATACTGGCAAGCTGTCCGCCGGGCCTGCGACAAGCATGGCGCATTGCTCATATTCGATGAAATTCCTCATGCCCTCGGCCGGACCGGCAAGATGTTTACCTTTGAAAACTTCAACATTGTACCGGATATGGTGGTCATTGGGAAAGGTCTGGGCGGCGGCGTCTTCCCTCTGGCCGCCCTAATAGCCCGGGAGGGACTGGACGTGGCCGGTGACCGGGCCCTGGGTCATTATACGCATGAAAAAAGCCCGGTGGGATGCGCAGCAGCGCTGGCCACCATTGAGTACATCGAGAAACATCACTTGGCGGAACACGCAAGTGAACTGGGACGTCATGCGCTGGCACGCATGACCGAAATGATTGGGAGGCACCCGTTGATCGGCGACGTACGCGGGATTGGACTGTTCTTAGGGATAGAGCTGGTCAAAGACAGGGAAACCCGGGAACGGGCAACTGATGAGGCTGAA
>JAIVXD010000250.1:0-4424 GCA_048636195.1 Anaerolineales bacterium | reverse complement strand
ACCGGCCTTGCTGCAGCAAAGTGTTGTAAATGTTATCCAGTATGCCGTTTATAAAGCTGGCCGAATCATCCCCTCCGAATTTCTTTCCTATTTCAACCGCCTCATCAATGGAAACTTTTGGCGGGATTTCTTCCATATATAAAATCTCAAAGGCAGCCAGCCTTAAAATGCATTTATCCAGTCGGGCCATCCTTTCCAGTCGCCAATTTTTGGATGCACTGACAATCAGGGCATCCAGCTCATCTTGATTTTCACAAACGCCCTGAACCAACTGCGCTGAAAAAGGTCTGATTGATTCCCGTGAATGAAAATTTTCACATATCAGGTCAAAGACCTCACGGGGGTCGCCAGGGCTAAACTCCAAATGAAAAAGAGCCTGGATAGCAAGCTCTCGGGCTCTTCGTCTTCTACCCATTTTTTAAAAAAACACTTATCCTATTCCAATTCCTTAAACAGGTTGACCATTTCTATAGCGGCCATAGCACCATCATAGCCCTTGTTTCCTGATTTAGATCCCGCCCTTTCAATGGCCTGTTCAAGGTTGTCGGTTGTCAGCACACCAAAGGTAACAGGAATCCTGCTTTCCAATGAAACACTGGCGATGCCCTTGGAAACCTCTGCGGCTACGTAATCAAAATGCGGTGTTGACCCCCTGATAACTGCGCCAAGGCATATCACGGCATCATACCGACCACTCTCGGCCAACTTTTTGGCCGTCAGAGGTATCTCAAAAGCCCCTGGCACCTTGATTACGGAGACTTGTTCCTCAGTTGCCCCATGCCTCAAAAGGGCGTCCATGGCCCCTTCCACCAGCCTTGAGCTAATGAAATCGTTAAAACGACTCACAATGATTCCAAACCTAAATCCTTCCGCCGATAACTGACCTTCTAACACTCTGGGCATAATATCCCCCCCTGTATGAACTTAGTTCGCTCCACTCATCCCGCTTGCAGCGGGAGAATAGTGGAATAATGGAATGATGGAATAATGGGTTTTGGGAAAATGGTATATTGGGTTATTGGCAAAGTTCCTCTTGACATGGAAGCATATAGCTAATAAATGGTTAATCTCATTTTAAAACCAATCCCGCTAAAGACGGGATCTTCGACTTTCCAATATTCCACTATTCCATTATTCCAGCACACGATACAAAAGCTCAGGCCTCGAAAAACTTCTTTATTCTTAATGAGTTATGAAAATTCCAAGACGTTAACTATTTATCAAGAACGTTCATAAGATGCCCAAGCTTTTGACACTTGGTTAACAAATATTTTTTGTTTTCCGGCCTTGGCTCAATTTCAATGGGGACACGACCGGTGACCTGTAGATTATACCCTTCCAGGCCGATAATTTTTCTGGGATTATTGGTAATCAGCTTCATCTTACGCACACCAAGGGCCACAAGAATCTGGGCACCCACTCCGTAGTCCCGCAAATCAGGATCGAACCCGAGCTGCTCATTGGCCTCCACCGTATCAAGACCTTCGTCCTGGAGTTTATAAGCCTTTAACTTGTTTACGAGTCCAATACCCCTGCCTTCCTGGTGGAGATACAATATGACACCCAGGCCTTCCTCCTGAACCATTTCCATGGCTTTTTTTAGCTGTTCTCCACAATCACAGCGATATGAACCGAATACATCCCCTGTGAGGCATTCGGAATGCACCCTCACCATAACTTCTCTGTCAGGATCGATATTCCCTTTTACCAGGGCCAGGTGTTCATAATCATCAATGTCGTTTGAAAAAGCAATGGCCTTGAATTCGCCATAAGGAGTCGGCAGGATCGTCTCTGCTGCACTGTGCACGAAGGATTCCGTCCGCATCCGGTAGGCAATGATATCGGCCACCGCGGCAATCTTCATGTCGTGTTTTTTAGAAAATTTTTCAATATCAGGCATGCGGGCCATGGTGCCATCTTCATTCATAATCTCGCAGATCACCGCAGCCTCACTCATACCTGCAAGGCGGGCCAGATCGACTGAACCCTCTGTCTGACCTGTCCTGAACAAAACACCTCCCCTACGGGCCCTCAGTGGGAATACGTGCCCGGGCTGGATAAGGTCTTCGGGCCTGGCATCCTCTGCCACGGCAGTCAGGATGGTGTGGGCCCTGTCAGCAGCGGAAATGCCCGTTGTAACTCCCTGCCGCGCCTCGATGGAAACCGTGAAAGCGGTTTTATATGGTGAACGGTTGTCATAGACCATTAAAGGGAGCTTTAACTTTTCCACGTTTTCCGGACTCAAGGCAAGGCAGATAAGGCCACGGCCGTACTTGGCCATAAAATTAATAGCCTCTGGCGTCACCTTTTCAGCGGCTATAGTGAGGTCACCCTCATTCTCCCTGGCCTCATCATCCACAAGGATTATCATCTTTCCCTGTCTTAGATCTTCCAGCACTTCCTTTACACTCGCGATGGACATTTTAATCACCGAACCCCTGTTTTATAAGCATTTCCATGTCAACACCAGATTTGGAGTCTTCCATACGGGTTGACCTGTCTTTGGAAAGAAATTTCTCGATATATTTTCCAATCAAATCAGTTTCTATGTTGACCAGATCCCCGACCTTTTTTCTCAGCAGCGTCGTCTCCACGCCGGTCTGGGGGATGACGTTTACTTCAAAAAATCTCTCCTCACATTGGTTAATTGTCAAACTTATCCCATCTACCGCAATAGACCCCTTTTCAATGGTATAGCGAGAAAGTCCCCTGTCTATACCTATCCTGAGTCGCCACGATTTGTGTTGCGATTCTTTTTTCAGTATTTTGCCAATTCCATCCACATGACCCAAAACCAGATGGCCTCCCAAACGATCTGTCAGCCGCAATGCCCGTTCCAAATTCACCAAATCGCCCTGTCTCAATAAACTGATGGTGCTTCGAGAAACGGTCTCTTTAGAAACATCCACACAAACAGAACCTTCAGATACGTCTGTCATCGTAAGGCAAACACCGTCAACACAGATACTGTCTCCCACGCGGCAGTCGGTCATTTGGAAAAGCGGTGCAACGGTCAACTCCATGTCATCACGGAGATGCCGAATGACCTTTACCTTACCAATACCTTCTATTAGCCCGGTGAACATTTGACTGTTTCTTATAGCCTAACGAGGAGCCTGTATTTGGAATCAGGCTCAAGGTTCAAGGCGTAAGGCGTATGGAAGAGACGGAACTGTTCACTCTTTTTTTCTTCCTTGAGCCTTAAGCCATTTGAATACTTCCCTGACTTTGGGTGCGGAAACGAATTTTCTGGATCCGGCAATATCTGATACGGACCATTAGTATTCCGGATAACCCACCATAAGGATATCGTCGTCAAATCGCCTGACATGGATATCTTTCAGAACCAGGCACTCATCCATCCTTTTTGATCCGGGACCTGCCGCCATGGGAACGCCATCTCCCCCTCCAAGAATCTTTGGGGCTTTGAAAATATAGAATTTATCGACCAGTCTTTCTCGCAGCATGGAACCCGTAATTAACGAGCCACCCTCCACCAGGAGGCTGGTCACTGACATTTTCCCCAGTATACCCATTAAGGCCGGTAAGTCAATCATTCCGGTCTTCATGGGGCAGACGAGGGTTGAGACGCCTTTCTTTTGAAATCGCTTTAGCTCTCGATCCCTCACCTGAGATCCAACAACAATAAGGGTATCAGATGACGAATCATGATTCAAGATTTTTGCATTCAGGGGCGTTCTCAAGTTGGTATCTACGATAATCCGCAAGGGGTCTTTACCTCTGGTCCGTTTAAGGCGAGCCGTAAGTAAAGGATTATCAGCAAGCACAGTTCCGATCCCAACCATCACAGCATCTACCTGGTCCCTTAAGCGATGAACAAACTGTCTGGATTTTTCATTTGTGATCCACTTGGAATGCCCTCCGGATGTAGCTGTCCACCCGTCTATTGTAAGTGCCGACTTAACTGCGACAAAAGGGCGTCCCGAGGTGACAAATTTGATAAAGGCTTCATTTAGTCGGCGGCATTCTGTCTCCAGAACACCGGTCGTTACATCAATTCCCCTCTGTCTGAGAAATTCATTGCCACCACCTGATACCATTGGGTTCGGATCATTCATGCCAACAACCACCCGCTTGAGGCCGCTGCCCAGAATGGCCTCGGTGCAAGGCGGTGTCCTTCCCTCATGGTTACATGGTTCAAGGTTTACATACAGTGTCCCGCCATCCGCCGTGCCTCCCAACTTGCTTAAAGCCTCCACCTCAGCGTGAGCCAGGCCTGCCTTTCGATGATAGCCTTTTGCCAGTATGCGTCCATCCCTGACAACTACTGCCCCCACTGCAGGATTAGGTGAGGTGCGGCCAAGCCCTTTACGGGCCTGCCGCAAGGCCTCCCTCATAAACTTTGCATCCATTTCATCCAAAGTCGATGGCCTCGTAAAAAGTCAAAAAGTTCAAGGTTTAGA
>JAIVXD010000249.1:0-4432 GCA_048636195.1 Anaerolineales bacterium | reverse complement strand
GACTCCGAGGTTCTATCTTTTGGTTTTTCCATCACTCCATCACTCCGTTACTCCATTACTCCGGAGAACGGATGAAACACAAATTGCCCCTTTCGGAGGGAAATCTAAGCCAGGTCCTCCCTCCGGGCCATAGGCCCTATGGGCCGGAGGCTGAGTCTGGATTCTTTACTCTCATCCTGTCTTATCCAGGCCCTCTTCGGCATACATCCGCTTTACCTCGGCCCTGTCACCGATAATCGCCTTGACGACAGCGGAATTATTTGGCGGACAACCCTTGACGTAACGTTCGTTTCGATCTTCTTTAGGCGTACACTTACCTACGGTCACAACGTCCTCTATTGGCACACCTTCCGGAATGGGAGCCCCACCGGTCAACACGGTTACTCCCGGCAGATACATCAACTGGTCAGCATTTCGCATGTCAATAAGTGCGCTCATGACTGTATTGCGACAGCCTGTACAGGCGGCTTCCCCATGTATGAGCTGGAAACCCTCCACATCCTTCACAGGACTATCTTCAATGGAGCGGAGAAAACGGCGTTTGACCGCGTCTAAGGGCTCTCCTACGACCTCGATCTGATCCGGGTTCATCACTCCCAATCTCCGGGCCGCTGCATTTACTGTCAATAATATCTCCTCGGGTTCATATCCAATAAGTTGAGCACAGGTAGAATCCACAGCCACAAGGTCTTTTCCCGCTAAAATGAGATTCATCTCCACCGGTTTTCCAAAGACAGGACCTACACCCTCCTGACAGATGATGGCGTCCACCACGGTCAGGCGGGGTTTTACCGCGGACAACAGGTCCACAACTCCATCGAAAAGGCCCTCTTGGTGCATGCCCTTTTTGCCCTCGTCCGTGAGCAGACCCTTGAGCTTTTTGATGGAGCAGGTCATTTCTGTCTGATCGTGGGTCTTGAGTTTGGGCACACTGATTACTACATCTGCCTGCTGTACCAGTTCCCAGCACTGGACGGTCTCAAATATTTTGCCATTTTCTACAGGAAGGTCAACATGGGGCGTCTTCTTTAGATTGATCACCTCATAGCCCATGTCCCTGAGTTCCTGGTAGCCGGACTCCTCGATGACCTTCTCACAATCTACACCCACAGCAGAGGATTCCGCAATTACAGGACGCGCACCAAGCTCTTTTACTATATCGGCAAGGGCGCGCGGTATCTCCGGAATAGTGATGCAGCCTGCTTCCCTCTCTACCGGGGGCGCTACCCAACTCGGGTTGATTAAAACTAAATGCCCAGGTTTGATGATGTCCTTTATACCACCGATCAGATCAAGGGCCTGCTGCACGGTCTCCCTAATTTCGGGATACTCAGGCTTGGGATTTGTCTTAACGATTGATACCTTGCTTTTGCTCATTGGAAGTCCTCCATGTTATATGAAATCGCAAGGCGATTTTATTACTTGTATGCGCACACATATGAGGCTGGCTTTGACACCTTCAAATCGAATTTCGATTTGGCCGGGATCACCACTGTATCACCAATCTTCGCTATCTTCCAATCCGAACCCGGTGGCCGAAGCTCAAACTCCCCTACGGTCACTGTAAGGTGCTCCTCTTTTTCCGTGTCAAAGGAATATTCTCCTGGCAAGAGTACCCCAGCCGTGTATGGAACATCATCTATTTCAAAACCCAGACTTTTTACCCTGCCTTCCAAGTATTCGTTGACTTTGATCATTTTCTTTTCCTCCTTTTATAAAGCAGCTACGGATCGGCGGTGTAAATCAGCGCATATTTCGCTATATTTTGATCCGCTATGTCCTGAAGTTGTTTTACATATTCGGTCCCCTCATCCTGGAGTAAATGCTTGAAACGCGATTGTGCTTTAAGATATTCGGTCACTTTCAGCTTTTTTCTGATCTTACGGACCCGTGTCAAACTACCATTTTCCATCTCAAAAAGAGGAACAAGCCCGCAATTAACCCCCAGGCGCCCGATCTCTAAGGCAAGTTCTGAAGAAAAACCCCACCCTGAAGGACATGGCGTATCGATCTGAATATAGCGTGGCCCGTGATATGTCATTGCCTTTTCGACCTTCTTACGCAGATCCTTAAGATAGGCCACAGATGCTGTGGCCACGTATGGAGTGCCGTGATCGGCGACTATGGTAGGGAGATCCTTTTTTAGTTGGGGTTTTCCCATGGATTTCCTGCCGGCAGGGTGCGTGGTCGTGGAGGAGTATGTCGGAGTTGCCCCACTCCTTTGTCCTCCTGTATTCATGTAAGCCCCATTGTCCGTACAAATGTAAAGGACATCATCACCCCTTTCAAGCATACCCGATAAAGCGCCAAAACCAATGTCAAAGGTTGATCCATCTCCGCCGATTACCACCACCCTGACGTTGTTTCTCTTTTGAGCAGAAAGGGCTGCCGCAATACCGCTTGCCACGGCAGGTGCATTCTCAAAAAGATGGTGTATCCAGGGAACCCTCCACGGCGAATACCCGTAAGGTGAGGAAAAGGTCTCCAGGCAACCTGTCGGCGTCACAACAATCACATCCGGACCGGTCGCCTTCAGAATATGCCGGACTGCCAATGCCAAACCACAGCCATGGCATGCCCTGTGACCCGAAACAAAAAGCGCTTCCTTATTTGCACCTCGTTCGCCGTTCATAGTCCTATTTCTCCGTTCTTTTTTCAAGACCCGTATGCCCCATAAGTGCTAACTTAGTCGCAGTATTTTTCCGGCTTCCTTTCTGTCATTCCGGCGAAAGCCGGAATCCAGTCAAACAATCGTATTGTACAAATCCTGCCAATTCGGATTAATCTTTTCAATCAGTTCCAGTTTCCACTTTCGTTTCCATTCTTTCAATCGCTTCTCCCGCTTAATAGCTGATTCCATACTATCGTGTACTTCATACCAAACGAGTTGATGAACACCGTAGCGTTTGGTAAAACCTTCCACCATGTTGTTTTTGTGCTGCCATACCCTTTTGACGAGGTCTGAAGTCACTCCGATATAGAGGGTACCATTTCGTTTGCTTGCCAAAATGTAAACTGCAGGCTGTTTGTTCACTGATCTTCCTCTGAATCGGGGTCTGGAGCAGGCTCTGGATTCCGGCTTTCGCCGGAATGACGAACGAGAAATCCTGCTTTCTTAAGTTAGCGCTTATGCCCGTATGCCCCCAATATCTTCTCGAACTTATTGAGAACTTACCACTCAACCACTCAACTATTTGACGATTTCTGCATTAAGGCAAAATCTCCGGATTGAGGTCCACCCAGTAGGATTCCGACAAGGGAAGACCTTTATTCAGCATTTCCTCTGCCTTTTCCACAATCCTGCCAACTGTCTTAACATTTACCTCCCGACCTGCCAAACCCGCAATAAAGTCGAAAACGAGGGGGGCATCCCTTCTTCCACAAAGCTTGGCCTTTAAATCCATGCCTATGGCACCCTCGCTTCCCATTGAAAAATTGGCGTCCATCACAGCAACCACCTTGGCAGCCTTGATCGCCTCCCAGATATCTTCGTGTGGAAAAGGCCGGTAACAGCGGATCTTTACCAGACCAACCTTTTTTCCTATAGAGCGCAGCTCATCCACGGCCTCTTTGATTGTGCCGACCACAGAACCCATTGCCAACAGAATCACCTCAGCATCTTCCGTGCGGTATGCCTCAATCAAGCCGCCATGATCCCGGCCGGTTATCCGGGCAAGCTCCGCGAAAATCTCCGGGATTCTTTTCTTCCCATACTGCATAGCCTGCTGCACGGAATATTTGAATTCCATGAGCACATTTTCTTCCGAGTATGATCCCCAGGCCTTGGGGTCATTCACATCAAGGAAATTGGCAGGCCTGAACGGTGGGAGAAACGAATCGATCTTTTTTTGCTCAATGAAGTTTACGCGCTCATAGGAGTGAGTGAGAATCCAGCCGTCCATGCAAACCATGACCGGAAGAAGGATTTGGGGGTCTTCTGCGATCTTAAATGCAGCTATGTGGGTATCGTATACCTCCTGGCTGCTTTCCACATAAAATTGAATAACCCCTGAGTCACGCAGAGATATTGTGTCCTGGTGGTCAATCTGAATGGTTATTGGGGCCGAAAGAGCCCGATTAACACCCGTTATCACAAAGGGGAGGCGCATGCCGGCACTGCAATACAGGACCTCCGTCATCAACAACAACCCCTGGGACGACGATGCAGTGTAGGAACGGCTTCCGGCAGCAGAGGAGCCGCTTATGACACTGGCTGCGGAAAATTCGGATTCTACTCGCACATATTCAGTATCCATCTCACCATTGGCCATCATCCTTGCAAGCCACTCCACAATGTGAGTCTGGGGGCTGATCGGGTAGGCCGAAATTACTTCAGGACGGCAACCCTTGACTGCCAGGGCTACTGCTTCTGAGCCCTCCACTACTTTGACGTTGCTCATGGTTTGTTCTAACATAATAAATATGGTCCTCT
>JAIVXD010000248.1:0-4445 GCA_048636195.1 Anaerolineales bacterium | reverse complement strand
ACGCAGCCTACACTGGTGAAGATGCACAATGGGAAAAAGAGTAACTTCTCAATAAGTCCAGCCTGTATTAGAAAAATCCCCCTCAATCCCCCTTTGCAAAAGGGGGAAGAAGTCGGAATGCCCGGACTTATTGAGAAGTTACGAAAAAGATAAATAACTGATCGTTTTGGAAAACATTTTGACATTGGGGTTTTGGATTTGATTTGACATTTGGATTTTGTCATTTGAACTTTATTCCATAGGGCATCACAAATCACTATCTAACACGCATAGCAGCGCTGGGACCATCCCGCTACTGCGGGATGGTTTAAGGGATTAATTAATCAAATACAGAGCCTTGTATTGATGCTCTATGTAAGGCGGGACTGAAGAGAGAGGAGGCAAATCTAATCATGGGAAGCGCTGGGAACTGTGACGGCCTTCCTGAAAGCCAGATGACAAGGCGGGAATTACTGAAGCTCTGGGGGACAGGTTTGTGTGCTCTTTGCACTGTTCACCTTTTCAGTTTTCCAGAAACCCCGCGGGCACAAATGGCCAAAAAAGGTCTCATTAGAACAAAACTCTCCCCCTATTTTACTTCCCTGGATGGAGGGGCGATCCAGTGTACCCTTTGCCCCAGGCAGTGCCTTGTTCCCAGGGGCAAAAGGGGTTTTTGCAGGGTACGTGAAAATCGGGAAGGGAAGTATTACAGCCTTGTCTATGGGAATCCCTGTGTCATACACTTAGACCCTATCGAGAAGGAACCCTTTTTTCATGTGCTTCCAGGCACTTCCTCTTTAACTCTATCAACGGCAGGATGCAATTTCCAGTGCAAGTTTTGTGAGAATTGGGAAATCTCACAAGCCTTCCCTGAAGATGTATACAGTCACGAGATCCCACCAAAACTTGTGGTGAAAAAAGCCAAAGAGATGGGTGCCAGATCCATTGCCTACACTTATGCAGAGCCCACAATCTTCTATGAATACATGTTTGACACTGCATACTTAGCAAAGAAGGCGGGTCTTCTGAATATCATGCACTCCAATGGTTTTATCAATATGAATCCACTCAATAAGCTTTGCGAGGTGTTACACGCAGCCCATATTGACCTGAAGGGATTTACAGAAGCGTTTTATCATGAATTGTGCAGCGGGGAACTGGCCCCGGTGCTTGATACTATGAAGACACTCAAGCAAAAGGGAGTTCACCTGGAGATCACCAACCTCATGATTCCCACAAAAAATGATGACATGTCAGTGGTAAAAAAAATGTGCCTCTGGTTGAAAAAAGAATTGGGTGCTGACACTCCGGTCCATTTCTCTCGTTTCTATCCTTTGTACAAGCTCAAGCGTCTCCCTCCAACGCCGATCTCGATGCTGGAGAAAGCTCGGGAAGTGGCTTTGTCTTCTGGTCTGGAATATGTTTATATTGGGAAGGTGCCAGGTCATGAGGGCTGGAATACCTTCTGCCCCAAGTGCAAGAAAATGGTGATCCAGCGAACAGGATACATGATTAGAGAAATACATATGAAGGATGGGAAGTGCGAATATTGTGGCAAGCCCATACCCGGTATTTGGGCGTGAGTCACGAAAAGATCAGCCTGATCGCCGCCGCATGTAAAAGTCCCTGGCCGCCACAGAGCGGGAGTCAAGATTGGTCAAGCCGTATTGTTCAGCCCAGTCTATTGCTTCCAAGAACTCCTGCACAGTGATCCCACGACCGATTTCCGGATAGTCAAAGGCTTTGTATTCCACGCGGTATTGGGGCATTATATTTACATAGGTGGATTTGGGAAGATTCTCTGCCACCCATTTTGTGAATTTCTCCGTCCCGGCTACCCGGTTGGGCATGACCAGGTGTCGGATCATCAGCCCACGAATTGCAATTCCTTTCTCATCCACCACGAGTTCTCCGACCTGCCTGTTCATTTCGGCGATCGCTTTCTTTGCCGCTTCCGGGTAGTCTGAGGCCCCGGCTGAATATTTTTCCGCCTGATCAGCGTCCATGTATTTCATATCTGGCAAATAGATATCCACTATGCCATCTAAGAGCTTCAGTATCTCTAACCGCTCGTAACCGCTGGTATTATAAACCAGGGGAAGACGCAGCCCTTTATTCAAGGCAATCCGGGTGGCATTGAGAATATTGGGCATGACGTGGGTGGGTGTGACAAAGTTGATGTTATGGCAGCCCATCTGCTGGAGCTTCATCATCACGTCCGCCAGGTCTTCATCCTGAACTTTTTTTCCTCTTCCTTCGTGGGATATGGGCCAGTTCTGGCAAAAGATACAGCGGAGATTGCAGTTTGAAAAAAAGATGGTTCCAGATCCGTGTTGGCCCACCAAAGGTATCTCTTCGCCAAAGTGGGGATTAGCGCTAAACATCACAGGTCTGGCTGGAGCCCTGCAGAACCCCATTTCGCCCTTTAACCGATTCACTCCGCACTCTCGCGGACACAGGTGACAATCCTCGAGAATGCTGTAGGCCTGCTCGATTCTCTGAGCCAGTTTGCCTTTTTTTTCTAATTCCTCATAGGCTGGATGCCATAGGTCCCGTTTTTTTTGCCCGGCGTATAGGGCGCCTGGCGAGACGAACAGTGAACTGCCTAAGAGGAATGAACATTTGATGAAATCCCGGCGAGTGATCTCCATACCGGACTCTCCGTTACCATAAGGTTCAGAGGTTCCCCGCCCAACGGGATCTTCGACAGGGATTCATGATATCAAACGACAAAATATATCTTACGTCAAGGAAAATCAGTTATGTCGGTTAACTTAATGGGCTAGCGAAGCTATGCCTCAAACCGACAAGTTTGTGTGCATTTGTCAAATTTAATGCTTGAGGCGAAGCGATACTGGATGCTGGATGCTTGATGCTTGTCGAAGATCCCGTCTTCAGCGGGGATAAAGAGCCTCCCATTTACATTGCCCAGGAATATTATCAATTTGTTGTACGGCCTTTTTCGACAGATTAAAAAATTTAAAGAATTCCTTATTTCATCCAGTATCCAGAGACCAGCATCCAGCATCACGGGTTAACTATCTGGAATTATGTATTTTTAGAAAACTTGACATAAATTTTAAGATCTTAGCATATAAAGACACCTGGTGGTGCTGGCGGGTGTGGATTTGAAACGTTACGGTATTACAGTGAAAAAGCAACTCAGCGTTTGACAGCGCTTTTTTAAACCTTCCTCCTTCTTTGGTCTTTCCCCTTTAGTGTGACTTCTCTCCTTTCTCCATCATTTCTCCGATCTGTACCGCATCTGCGCTCGATTCCGCCTCTGCGATCAGGGTCAATCCGCCGGCCAGACCGCTGCCTTCTCTCAGGAATGTGGCCATCATATGAAAACTGTCGCCTGTCAATCTCGGCTCGTCTGCCACCGTTATCTCTTATTTCCGACGCCAGGTTCACATCGCTCGGCATAACATGTCCTTTATTAGTCATAGGTTTCCTATCATGCGAGAGGGCTTAATACCTCTTCAATGCCAATGCAGGGCCTTTTCCCATAGATTCCAGCACCTCATCAATCTGCGAGATACTAATAAGCCCCTGGTCAAATAATATCCTACCGATAAATCTGTACTTGCCTCTGTGCTTCTT
Organism: Anaerolineales bacterium; assembly: GCA_048636195.1. GTDB lineage: Bacteria > Desulfobacterota > DSM-4660 > Desulfatiglandales > Desulfatiglandaceae > 4484-190-2. The sequence goes on along the minus strand of JAIVXD010000248.1, from coordinate 863 downwards.
CTCCATTGCCTGGATACTCATCACTTCTGTAAGGTTGCTTGAGGTAATAAATCCTCTTTCAACCGCTTGGACCCCAAAACGCATTTCAGGGTATTCACTTTCCCTGTTAGCGTCCTTTGCTTTGAGCTCCATAGCTTGCCTGGTTTCCATCCAAAAACCCCCTTTTTTTCTCCGGTACCCGTCAGGGGCGGGTTCCCTGTTTCACAATAACTGCATCAATCATTTCTTTCTAAGCTCTTCCAAAATCCCGCATTTCCGATTAACAAAACAGTAAAAATAGATGAAACTTTTGATAACGCAGTTTAACCAGAAAAATATGATGATTTCATATGATCTACATATTGATGTAGACAGCTTCCTATTAAGCCCCCTGTCCAAAAAACGACAGTGCAGGTGGAGCGGATTCAGCCGATGTTGAATAGTCAGGAGTTTTCCGACCAATTTTCCATTCCTCTTATCTTTTATTTGTGCGGGCAAAAGACTATCTTCTGCTTTCCTTTCTTACGAAGTGATTCCTAATGTAGAGCAAGGCTCATGCCGGACTGATGCACCAGATTTTTTTTAACTTAATTTATTAATTAATTCACATCGTTACATTGATGAGGCCAAAAAACGATTCAGAATATGGGTAAGAAACACCACCTGTTTTGGGAAATCAGCTTCGACTTTTTGGCAAAAGTTTACATAGTTTAACGGAAGGCAGGAAGAGGCATGGGGGCTCTTTCAAAGCACTAAACTGTTATAGATTTACTTGCGGGAAGATAAATGGAGGATAAAATGCACTAAGGGTTCACAGGTTTCCCGCTGAAAGCGGGATTCAGGGTTAGGGACAAGGACAAAATTGAAGGCCCGAAGTCCTCGTT
>JAIVXD010000247.1:0-4465 GCA_048636195.1 Anaerolineales bacterium | reverse complement strand
GGCCAAATAGAAGTATTTTCAAGACGACTAAATCCGAAATCCGAATATCGAAATACGAAACAATATCAAAATTCGAATATCAAATGACCAAAACATTTCAGGAACTTATACAAAATTTACGGGTTATTGACATGTTTTGAATTTTGGATTTATGTCATTGGTATTTGTTTTGGATTTCGTATTTCGAGCTTCGGATTTTCAGAAAATTTAATAACCAAATAAACTTTATTCATTCAACGTGTTATCTTTTTAAATGACTTAGTCCTGGTCTCCCTGGTAGGGCATTGACAAGGAGACCCAAAAAAGATAAAGTGGCTGAACCAAAGTCAACAATACTTTATCCTGTCTCAGACAGCCTCCTAATGGGCGTGGGGATGGGGACCTAAATATCAGGATTTCACAATGGATGAGTCACGAATAAACAATAAATGGCCCCTGGCAAAGGAAGGCCTTCCATTTGTGCTTATTAGTTGTGCCTTAACCCTCATTTTTTTATTTCTTGGCCTCTTTTTTATGTTTGTTTTAGCCGCGATTATTAGCCTTTTTATCATCTTCTTTTTCAGGGACCCTGACCGGAGCAATGATGTCGAACAAAATGCAGTATTGACGCCTGCGGATGGAAAAATATTGGAAGTCAGGCATTTTCAGGATAATAATACTCCCTTAGGCGAACCTGCCGTAAAGGTGAGTATCTTTATGTCCGTTTTTAATGTCCATGTAAACCGGATCCCCATTGGAGGCAGTATCGAAAAAATCACCTATCACCCAGGAAAATTTTTTTCTGCCAACCTGGACAAGGCCTCAAAACATAATGAAAACAACAAGATAACCTTAAAAACTCACGATTCGCATAAAGTTGTTTTTATTCAGATTGCGGGTCTTATAGCAAGACGCATTGCATGCTGGGTCAAAGAAGGAGAGCGCGTGGAGGCAGGCCAGCGCTTTGGACTCATTCGATTTGGCTCCAGACTGGAGGTTTATCTCCCTGTAGACAGCCAGATTATCGTCAACTTGAATCAAAAAGTAAAAGCGGGGAAAACCATTATCGGGTACATTTCATGAGCTCAAGACGAAAAAAAAGATCTAAGAAAACTGGAAAGCGAGGCATTTATGTACTGCCCAATCTATTTACTACAGCGAGTCTTTTTGGCGGTTTTTACGCCATAGTTGCCAGCATCCAGGGAAGATATGAAGCAGCAGCAATCGCTATTTTGATCTCTTATGTGCTTGACGGTCTCGATGGCAAGATAGCACGTTTTACCAATACGACCAGCCAGTTCGGGATTGAATACGATTCCCTTTCGGACCTGGTCGCGTTTGGCGTGGCACCGGGTATCCTGGCCTTTCAATGGGCTCTGGGACCGTTTGGACGATTAGGCTGGCTTGCCTCGTTTATGTATGTGACCTGTGGAGCCCTGCGGCTTGCCCGGTTTAATGTCCAGAAAAGCACTGTTGATTCCAGGTACTTCAGGGGCCTGCCAATTCCCGCTGCAGCAGGCTTCATCGCCTCTTTGGTTCTTTTCTCAAATGCGATTGGAGGGCTTCCCGAATCCAGGCATATTCTTGTCCTTGCGCTGATTTATGTCCTATCCTTTTTGATGGTGAGCACCATTAGCTACCCCAGCTTTAAAAATCTGGAGCTGAAAAAGCAAAAACCATTTAACGCCTTAGTGGCCATTATCTTAGTCCTCATGGTAATCGCCTATAAGCCTAAAATTATGATCTTCTCCTTCCTGGCTATCTATCTGCTTTCGGGCCCTGTGGTCACCATATATCGATCTCAGAAAAAACTTGCCAGGGCCAATCGCCATTCAAGCAGGTTCCATCCGGATACGGCCAACGATGTGGAAGAGGCAGATGCCCCACGGACTGACCTGTGAGGGGACATGAGAATAACAGGCGGCCAACTGAAAGGCCGACTTATGGTATCCCCCAGGGGGTTGGGCATCAGGCCCACCTCTGATCAGGTCAGAGAAGCAATTTTTAATATCATTGGTCAGGACCTCCACGGCGTGAAGGTACTTGATCTTTTCGCAGGAACCGGCATTTTAGGCATTGAGACCCTGAGCAGGGGCGCATCAAGCGTCGTTTTTGTCGACATTTCACCGCAATCCATCAAGTTGATAAGAAAGAACCTTGCTCTCTGCGAACATCAAGATTCCGGGGTTATCATAAGGCGAGATCTGCGAAAAGGGATCCGGAGAATTCATATTTTATCAAAGCAAGTATTTGACCTGGTCTTTCTTGATCCGCCATACGGCAAAAATTTCATACCCCTGATACTTAGCGGGCTCTCAACCATGGATATCCTTTCCAACAGATCACGGGTGGTTGCCGAATCATCGAAAACCGAGAAATTACCTGTCCACTTTGAAAGCCTTGAAATGGTGGATGCCCGATCATATGGTGATACAAAAATAAGCGTGTACGCGTACGAGGCCTAACAATGAGTGAAAAAACAGCGATTTACCCTGGTTTCTTTGATCCGATAACCAACGGCCATCTGAGCATAGTAACCCGGGCCTTAAAGGTATTTGACAACCTGATTATTGCCATTCTGAACAACCCTAAGAAGACCCCGCTTTTTTCCACTGAAGAACGGATTTATATGATAAAGAAGACTATTGGGAATAAGAAAACTGTTGAGATAGACTCCTTTGACGGGCTGCTTGTTGATTACGCGGTCAAAAAAAAATCAAATGTGGTTATTAGAGGCCTCCGGGCCCTCTCCGATTTTGAATATGAATTCCAGTTGGCCCTTATAAACCGGAAATTAAATCGGGATATACAGTCCATTTTCCTAATGACCGATTATAAATGGTTTTATACCAGCTCTACCATCATCAAGGAGGCAGCAAGCTTCGGAGGGGACATAAGCGGCCTTGTTCCAAAGATCGTAAACGATAAATTAAAAGAAAAATTTGGGTACGCAAAAAATACTTGACACGCCTTTCGGCATAAGCCATATTTATCACTCAAAAAAATCATAATTGATATGGCTTTTTCCCTACTAAGAAAAATTTGAGGAGGATCAAAGGTGGCCCTGACCAAAGAAAAAATTATCGATAGTATTTATGATCAGGTGGGACTCAGCAAAAGCCAATCCCGGACTGTTGTCGAAAGGCTTCTTGAGATCATGAAACAATCTCTGGAGAGCGGAGAAGACATCCTGATCAGTGGGTTTGGCAAGTTTGTTGTAAAAGAAAAGTCAGCAAGGAGAGGCAGAAACCCACAAACCACCGAAGACCTCCAATTGAGAGCCAGGAGGGTTGTTGTTTTTAAAACATCCGGGGTTCTTCGAGATAAAATTAATTAGATTAAGGCTTGCTCAACGTTAGGGTTAACTGGCATTTCGGCGCCCGGATTTATTTCGGACTTGTCTTCTCCGGTTGAGAAAGCTATTGGCTACAGGCTCACCACAAACGCCTCTTCAAAACCCATATTTTCTAACTTTCTTTCGACTTCACCTGCTTTGGTCAGGGTATCTGATTTTGAAACCCTCACCCTGTGGATAGGGCCTCTGCCTTCATCATAGACTGTCACATCAACATAGTCGAATATCACCTTCAGGCGCTCGGCAAGCCTGAGGGCATTATTTCTGTCTTTAAACGCACCTACCTGAACTGCGAATACGCCCCTTTGCAAATCACTTATTTCAACCACAGGTTTGATCCCGCCGGACGTTTTTAGCTCACCAACTTCTTTACCCAAAGCTACTATCTCTACCTCTGCCACACCCGGACCCACCAGGCCGATTTCCTTTGCGCCGGCATATGACAGATCGATGATCCTTCCCTTCACAAACGGGCCCCGGTCATTTATTCTCACAATGATCTTCCTATTGTTTGAGAGATTCAAAACTTTCACATATGTGCCCAAAGGAAGTGTCTTATGTGCAGCGCTGACCTTGTACATGTCATAAATCTCACCGCTGGAAGTGGGTCGCCCATGGAACTTCGCCCCGTACCATGACGCCTTTCCCGACTGCCTGAAGCCCTCTGAATCGGGCAGAGGGTAATACCGTATCCCGTTGATTACATATGGTTTAAAGGTGGGGTCTTCACTCTTTTCCGGCAGTACAACGATCTTTTTGGGAGGTGGTTTAGCGATTCTGGCGTAATGTGTTTCTCGCGCGCATGCGATTAAGCATAACGGGAGGCACAGGAATAAAATGAGTAGTCTTCTCATCTCTTAAAACCAGAAATGTCGTTTAAGGGTTCACCGATTCTCAAAATCATTAGTATTCAGGTTCTGGGTTCACGGTTCTGGGTTCACGGTTGGTCGCTTTGCGCTCTTCATATTTCTTGAGATAGGTGATGAATCCACGAACAGCAGCAGTTACGCGCAATGTGCCACCCCTCAATATCTCAAAACCGTGCAGTTTTCATCAGTTAACCTTGATGGATTCGTAAAAAGTCAAAATTTACAGGAATCTCCAATTCAATATTCTGGTAACAAGCTTAAA
>JAIVXD010000246.1:0-4476 GCA_048636195.1 Anaerolineales bacterium | reverse complement strand
CGGCAGGGCTACCAGTACCAAAAGACAAGAATTTAATTGCGCCGGCATTTCCCGGTACAATTACTATTATTGAAACTGACAGAATTATTGCAGTTAAACATGTAAATATTTTTGATTTCACTTTTAAATCCTCCTTTCTAATAAAAAGTATCAAAGCTCATCTACCTTGATAGTAATGGCATCGGGTATCTTGTCATAATACATGGGAAACGTTCTTACCTTCTCTTCTCTCGGTTGTAAAACAGGAGGTTTCCCTTTTCTCGGATAGAACCCCCCGGAAGAGGCGCCGTCCGGCAGGAAAATACTTACTCTATAACGCAGTGGTTCATCAGAAATATTTTTGATGCCCACTTTTACATGGAGCTTTGGCCCTCCACTGAATTTTGATTCCTTCATGAAATATTCAAGTGTTGTAATTTTTGCGGTAGGACAAACCTTTAACGTTTCAACAGTGCCTTGTGCGCCTTTCTCAGGTTGAGTTGCACATACTGAGATCGATACAAATCCTACACACACAGCAACTATTAAGATGATCCCGAAAAATAAGTGATTAACTTTAAATTTCTCCATCTTTTTTCCTCCCTTTTCCTTTGTTTAGAATCTCTTTTTTTGAGAGATTGCAGCAAATCTGACTATTAAGCGTGGTGAGTAAAATTTACTAATTCACCTCCTCTCTTTTTGGATTTTAATCTGTTTCCACCATTACCTTGATGCGCCCACCTTTTCCAAATTCTTCTTTTTTCAATCTCCTGTAATAGGAGCTGTGCAAATTAAGAGCCGCAAGGGGGTTATGGCCGGTTACCCTGTCCTTTACTACCAATGTTGTACACAATGCACGAGAATATCGCATAAAAAGAGAGTCATGACCGACACATAACCCAAAAACAATATTGAAATCCGTATTTACCTCATTCAATATTTTTGCCTGTGTGATAGGGCTGCACATTGACTCAAATTCACCAATATTTACTTTTTGATCTTCTTCTATTCCAAGAAACTCTTTGGGGGTTCTTCCTACCATACAAATAACAGAAGCCACCTCAAACCCCTGGTCCTGTAATATATCTGACAAAATCCTGGCTTCATTTCTAAGCCCTCCACAAAAGGCAATTCCCAGCCTTTTAAAGTCCAGTTTATTGGCAAATTCAATTGTTTCCTGGGTCCTGGTTTTTACAGGATACGTAACATAGGGATGTTGCTGACCCCTGTTCGCATAACACTCACCCTCCTGGATAGTAGCATAAAGAGCGAATTCTTTTATCTCAGGCCTTTTATATTCTGAGAGTGACTCTTTAATAACCCCGTCAAGGTTAATGGTCGGGCAAAAGTCAGGTCCGTGTCCATCCTCTCGCATGCATATTTTATTTTTGACCCTGCATTGAGCGCATTGCGGTATTTCTTTTAATCTCATTTTCCAGTCTTCCACTATTGCAGCACTCCTCCACACCTGTCCCGGCAAGGCCGGAAATCTCGTCCCCGCCCAGAAAACGGGCCTTCCCGGGATGGAATAAAGTAAAAAGGAAAAAACCTCTCATAATTCGGCAAAGTACTTAATACGTCTGTGAACGTCCCTGTCATAGCTATCCGGTATGATCTTGGAATACATACGATACGTTTTTATGAGGTGCTTTTTTGTTCTTTCAAAGGCAGCTCCCGGATCATGATCAGCAATTGCATTCAGAATTGTTCGATGTTCTGCGATGAGTTTTGCAATTCCTTTTTTGTCCAGTTTAGTATATGTCATCTCGATGAGCATGGCCGAATAGACCTGCGTGATTGATTCACTGAGAAAAACTATGAGGGCATTATGCGTGATTTTAGCCACCTCAGAGTGAAACCGGACGTTAGTAAGGCGGGCTTTTTTCCTGGATGTCTCCAAATAGGATTCGGCTCTATCAAGAAGCTCTCTTAATGTATCAACATCATCTGAGGTACTGTGCTGTGCTGCGCTTCTGGCCACGTCCGGTTCTATATAAAGTCGGATCTCAATAAGATGAGCAAAATTGAGTTTTCCCATCTGGACCAAATTATCAATACTTTGGGTAATGGGTTGAGGATTGGGTTCGGAGACATAAGCACCAGCGTGAACGCCCCGTTTAACAGAGATCAGGCCAAGAACCTGGAGATTTTTAAGGGCATCTCGTACAGTGACCCTGCTCACCTGAAACTGGTCAACTAACTCTCGTTCCGAGGGAAGTTTATCATCAGGCTTATAAACTCCGGCGTTGATTGATTTCCTCAGTTGCTCCTCGACTTCTTTGGAAAGAGGGGGTTTCTTTAGAGATTTAAATGGGGGCATTTCTTTCCTTTCTCCAGTGTTCGACTGTGCCCGAAACTTGATGTCTGTTGTCAGACAACTACAAAGTTATAGATAGAATGTCAAGGTATATTTTTAACACTACGGGTTGGATTGGGAGGTTATTCCTTGTAAAAAAAGCCTCACCTATTTTCAAGGGTGAGGCCTTTAAAATTACACGTTATGTCACTGAATTGACTGATAATTTCGTAAGTTATCAATGAATTCGTGCTGTATTAAGAAAATTCCCCTCAATCCCCCTTTGCAAAAGGGGGAAGGTTCGGAATGCCCGGACTTTTTAAGAAGTTACATAACTTCTGTTTTTGTAGCAGACTGTTTACAACAATCGACAGACATTGCCGGTTCCCCTTACAGGGGAACGTTTCCATGTCTGCGTTCGGGGATTGTGGCCCTCTTGTTTTGAAGCGTCATGAGGGCATTGATCAATCTTGGCCGGGTGTTCTCGGGGAAAATGATATCATCAATATAGCCCAATTCCGCAGCCTTAAATGGGCTGGCAAAGTTATTTCTGTATTCCTCAATCAGTCTTGCCCTGGTCGCATCCGGATCGTCCGAATCAGCGATCTCTTTTCTGAAAATAATGTTGGCTGCCCCATCGGGCCCCATGACGGCAATTTCCGCAGTCGGATAAGCGTAATTAGTATCCCCATCAAAGTGTTTGCAGGACATGGCCAGATAAGCCCCTCCGTAAGCCTTACGGGTCACTATCGTAATCTTCGGGACCGTGGCCTCACAATACGAGTAAATAATCTTGGCACCATGTTTAATGATGCCACCATACTCCTGGTTGACCCCGGGCAGATATCCAGGAACATCCACAAAAGTCACCAGGGGAATATTAAACGAGTCACACGTCCTTACAAACCTGGCACACTTCATGGAAGCGTTTATGTCTAAGCAGCCCGCCAGAAACTTTGGCTGATTGGCGATAATCCCAACTGCCAGGCCATTTAGTCGCCCGAAGCCAACGACCATATTATTGGCATAGTACTTGTGGACCTCCAGGAACTGGTTGTTATCCAATACCGTGCGGATAATTTCCTTCATATCATAGGGCAGCCGTGGATTTGTGGGCACCACTTCATTGAGCGATTTATCTGTCCGGTCCGGGTCATCTGTACATTCAATGGGTGGTGTTTTTTCTCGAAAATTTTGAGGCAAATAACCCAGGAGTTCCTTCACCCTGTCAAGTGCTGCCTGGTCGGAGTCCTCTGCAAAATGGGCTACACCGCTTCGCCTATTATGGCTCATGGCGCCCCCAAGCTCCTCAGCCGTAACCTCTTCGAATGTAACTTCTTTTATGACTTGAGGTCCAGTGATGAACATATTGCTTGTCTTTTTGACCATGATGATAAAGTCAGTAAGAGCGGGCGAATAAACGGCACCCCCCGCACAGGGGCCCATAATAACCGATATTTGAGGAATTACTCCAGAACTCCACACATTCCTCTTAAATATTTCCCCATAACCTCCCAGGCTCTCAACGCCTTCCTGGATCCTGGCCCCACCCGAATCGTCCAATCCGATCATGGGTGTACCATTTTTTAAGGCCAGGTCCATAACCTTACATACTTTTTGACTAAACATGCCACTTAGAGAGCCGCCGAATACGGTAAAATCCTGGGAAAAAAGAAAAACCGGTCTCCCGTTTATGGTTCCGTGGCCGGTAACTACGCCATCACCGGCGATCTTTTTTTTCTCCATACCAAAATCATGGCACCGATGGACAACAAACTTATCAATTTCCTGGAAACTGCCCTTATCAAGGAGGTAATCAAGCCTTTCCCTTGCGGTCATCTTACCCTTGGCATGCTGCTGGTCAATGCGTTTTTGGCCACCTCCCAGCTCTGCCTCACGGTTTCTTTTTTCCAGTTCCTTGATCTTGGCTTCAATTTCCATTAAAGGATCTCCAAGTCCTGGTATAGTGAAGATAAAGAAATCTCAATTCAGAGGGACTCATAGACGTTATTCATAAATATCACTCAAGCACCACAAGAACTGCGTCTGCTTCTACAGCATCGCCATTGTTACACTTTACTTCTTTTACGGTCCCTGATTCGCTTGCCACCACAGGTAGTTCCATCTTCATGGCCTCGAGGATGATAACCTCGTCACCTTCGTTTACCGCATCACCTGCTTTTACCTTGACATCGATAATT
>JAIVXD010000245.1:0-4482 GCA_048636195.1 Anaerolineales bacterium | reverse complement strand
TTCCTTACATCTCTGTTCAAGCACTTTATAGCATGCATAGCTCGTGGTCAGCACAGCAGGTTGTGTAAAGATCGTTTTGTCCAGGACAGTCCTGTGCATAATCTTTTTCCCGAACCCGGGCTTCTTAAAACACTGTTCAGAAAGTTTATACCCCAGAACGTTGTCTGCCTGTTCATATATGTCCTGAACGATTTTGAATTTTTCATGAAATTCTTTTCCCATGCCCACATACTGTGAACCTTGTCCAGGAAAAAGCAGTGTAATTTTTTTGTTTTCCATGGCCATAAAATGCACAAAAATTAGTGAGTTCTCAATAAGTCCAGCCTATATTAGAAAAATCCCCCTCAATCCCCCTTTGCAAAAGGGGGAAGAATTCGGAATGTCCGGACTTATTGAGAAGTTACAAAAATTACAACTAAGATACTAAATGGAAACGCCTTTGAGCACCCTCACCCAAAGACGTCTTTCAAACCAACCGTCGGTAACCCGGCGATCATGGCCCAATGGCTGTAGACCCGTAGCGAGACCTTTGCAAAACGGCACTTTTTGCCCGATTTCTGCGTCAGGCTCAAATTTCAATCCTCGAAATATTCAATATATTCCTGTGGTTGAAATTTTCGCCTTCCTTGAACTCGAACAAAAATTACCATTTTTCAAAGGTCTCGTAGCTTTGTGTCATCGCCTTTCAGCGATTTTGCTCTTTCATTTTCTCAATAGTACCGCTAATTTTAAAGAAAACCAATCAGTTTGTCAAATACTTTCTTATAAATACTTTCTTATAAATTAAGTAAAATTTAAATAATTTATACATATATAATATAATATATCGGAATTTCTACAATTTATTGGAATTATAATTCTTTTGGTGGCCATTGTCTTTTGTGAGCCACATGGAATGATGGAACACACCAGCTACTTCACCGACTTTGCCCTCTTTTCCCAGAAGTCGCGTTCCTTCTCTCTCCAGTCCGGACCACCAAATTTTCTGTCATAGAAGCTGCCCAGTCTTTCGAACACCTTGACCCATGCGCTCTTGTTTTTTTCTTTTGCCTCAAGGACATCTGCAATAAAGACATCAATATTGTTTATTTCATCTTTAGGCGCATAGTAGTACGCTCCATTTTCGGCTGACTTCTTGAGGTTCTCTTCAGATAGCGCGTGTGCAGTCAGCATCAGGGCAGGAATTCCCCTTTTGTTCGCAACGTTAAGAAGATCAAATCCTCTTACACCCATTATGTCCAGGACCGCAATGTCATAGTCGTTGGTCTCAAGCAGGCGCTTTCCTTCCTCAAAGGAAGAAGCCGTGTCAATCTTGCAAATATCAAGAAGAGCGGCCAATGTATCGAGAATATCTCGTTCGTCATCTACGACAAGAACCCGTTTTCCAGCTATTTTTTTCTTCACATCCATTTTCAATACACCTCTATCCGTCTTTAGCGGGGATGTAATAAGTAAGCAGTAAGCAGTAAGCAGCGCTAACTTGAAAGTCTCTCTTATCGCCTTCTGCCTACTGCATATTGCATACTACCTACTTCTCTTTCACTTTTCACTGCTTAAAGGATTTTTTTAACTCCTCTTTCAACACCTTCCCCATGCTATTTTTTGGCAACTCATTCAGGAAAACAATCTCCTTTGGACATTTCCAGTTGTGGAGATGTTTCTTGCATGACTCTTGAATCTCACCGGCCTTAACCCTGTAGCCCGGTTTTGTGACAACGGCCGCAACCACCTTCTCTCCCCATTTTTCATCCGGAATACCAACCACAGAAGATTCAACCACACCTTCAACCTGGTTTATGACTGCTTCGATTTCCTTTGGAGAGATATTTTCACCACCTGAGATGATAATATGCTTGATACGATCGGTCAGATAATAGTACCCGTCTTCATCGATCCTTCCCAGGTCACCTGTCCTGAACCAGCCTTCTTCAAATGCTTTGGCTGTCTCCTCAGGCTTTCTCCAGTAACCAGGGGTAACGGCTGGACCCTTAAGCCAGATCTCACCCTCCTGGCCCGGTTCAACATCCACAAAGGTCTCAGGGTTCACGATCCTCACCTCAAGATCCGGGAGCGGCAATCCTATGGAACCGGGTTTTCTGACGCCCCTTACCGGATTAGAAAAATTCATTCCCGTTTCCGACATCCCCTCGCGTTCCACAGGTTCTTTACCGAGTATCTTTGTTATCTTTTCAAAATCCTTGATCAGGAGCGGCGCCGAGCCTGATGTCCATAACCGCATGTGCCCAAAATCCAGATTTCTTTCCTCCAGATAGTCCGTTAACTTGCTATACATGGATGGCACAGCCATAAATAGAGTACAGGTGTGTTTACCTTCCTTCTTCGCCAATACGTCAGCAACTTTATCCACAGCAAATTCATTCAGCATAAGCACATGGGATCCGGCCATTAAGGCAGTATGGAGAGCAAAACAAAGTCCATGCACATGAAAAAGCGGAAGTGCATGACACAACACATCAGATTCTATTATCTCCCATATTCTTATTATATTTCTTGCATCATGAACAAGGTTCTTCTGGCTAAGCACAGACCCTTTGGGTTTTCCAGTGGTTCCTGATGTATATATAATAAGGCCCGCATCCTCCGGGCTTATCTCTACCCGGGGCATAGCATCTGAGGCGGACCGAAAAAAATCAAGCTCCTGGTAAGGTTTTCCGGTGTTAACCACAATAGTCGCAAGCCTGGAATTTATTCCTTTTATTATTGTCTCCTGTTCAGGTCCTGATAGCACTAATTTGGCATCCGCATCGTTAACGAGATACGACATCTCCGACTTCTTGAACCCTGGATTCAAAGGCACTGCAATAGCCCCTATCTTTTGAAGTCCAAGATAGGCAGCTACAAAGATCAAGGATTTTTGAAGGTAGAGGATTACCCTGTCTCCTTTATTTACCCCCAGACTCAGAAAGGTATTGGCCAACCGGTTTGAATCCTTATCCAGCTCTTGATAAGAGATCTCCGTCTCTATGATTCCATCCCGGAGGAAGCTTATTGCTTTCTTTTCTCCAAAGATGGAGAAGCTATCTGAAAAACATTTCTTCAGGGTTTCATCACCCATATTCGTCTCCGCTCACCCTATCATCATATTTGGCAGCCATAACGCCAATCCCGGCCAGATACATACACACGCAATAACAATGAGCTCTATGATGATAAATGGAAATACACCCATTAATACGTGAGACATCGGCACGTCAGGCGCAATATTTTTTACAATATAAAGATTAAGCCCTACTGGAGGGGTCACTAAGCCAATCTCAAGATTAACAGTCATAATGACCGCAAACCATATGGGATCGAATCCCAATCCTTTGATTATTGGAATCAATAGAGGCGCTACCATTAAGATAACAGCGGCAGGGGGGATAAAAAAGCCTAATATCAGAAGCAAAATATTAATCAAGATCATGACTCCCCACTTGCCAAGGGGGAGCTTTAAAATCAGTTCACCGAGGGCCTGGGTTGCATATAGGTCAGAAGACACATACGCAAACAGCAATGCGGCTGCCATAATCATCAGTATCATGCTGCTTTCATTCAAGGCCTTTATGAATATGCCCCAAAGTTGCCTGGGTCTGTATATTTTGTAGATGGTCATTACAAAGAAGAGAGAAAGAACAGCGCCCAATCCCGCGGCCTCACTTGGAGTAGCCCAACCCCCATATAGCGATCCCATTATTCCAAATATGATCAAGACAAATGGCAGGACCTTGACAAGAGATGAGAATCTCTCTCCCCATGAATATGTTTCCTCAACCCTCCGGTCTTCTATATAGTAAATGGCGTCAGGTGTAGTGGGCACATATTTGCGATAGAAAAAAATCCCTCCAACCCAGACACAGCTCAAAAAAATTTCAAGTACACCCGGAAGAATCCCGGCAATAAAACATTTACCAATGGAAGTCTCGGTTGCTACCCCATAAAGAATCATAGTGATACTCGGAGGAATTAATATGCCGAACGTACCCGCATGCGCAATTAACCCTGTGCTTAATGCAGGGGAGTAGCCACGCTTTCGCATTTCGGGAATCCCGATCCCCCCGATAGCCGCTGCCGTTGCCGGACTGGAACCGCATAAAGCAGCGAAGATGCCGCAGCCAATCATGTTGGCAATACCAAGCCCTCCCGGGATCTTGTAAAGCCATTTATGTAACGCCTCGTATAGATCTTTGCTTGCATCTGATTCTGCTATGGGCGCGCTGAGGAGAATGAAGAGAGGGATTGCTAATAGTGCAAAGCTATCCATGCTCCCAAAGACAACGTATGGAACTGTTGCTAAAAGGTGAGGAGAAAAAATGAGAATAAAAACAATGGATATACCGGCCAGTCCTGCCCATATGGGAATACCTGAAACTAACAGAATAAACGCGCCTCCAAATAGGAGAACCGCAATAACGTACTCGTTCATATCGGGCTTTCCTTTCTATGTAGTGTCCATCCAGAAACAACCAATTTTTGGATGGA
>JAIVXD010000244.1:0-4485 GCA_048636195.1 Anaerolineales bacterium | reverse complement strand
CGGACGGCATATTCCAGACAGAGCGACGTTCAGGCGGGAGCCTATTGGATAAAGACCCGGACAGCGCGGAATACCCAACACAACACAGGGGCATCAAAACATTTATTAAAAAGGATGCAAGAGGGGATAAATACCTATATGCGACAACCTGGCTCAAAGAAAAGAGATGGTTTCTAATTGTCAGACAAGAAAAGGCAGACGCATTTAAGGCGCTCCGTTCAGCCGGTTACATGATCGCACTTATCATGGTTATTGGCGGTGCCGGCATCGTTGGTATCGCTTTTTATGAAGCCAATCGGATTGTCCGGCGGATGGAACGAATAGATTCGGAAAAAGATGAATTGGGTCAGCAGCTTGTGAGAGCAAGCAGACTCGCGGAGATTGGAGAAATGGCAACAGGGATTGCCCATGAAATCAACAATCCACTTCAGATCATGAAGAGCGAGCAGACGCTTATAGATGTTATCCTGGAAGATCTGAAGGAAAAAGGCGACATACAGGAATCAGAAGATCTAAAAGAACTCGAAGATTCCATGGCTCAAATTAAGCTGCAAATTGATCGTTGTTCGAAAATTACTCATGCTGTGCTTAAGTTTGGCAGGGAAAGCGAAGTCATTTCTACAGATATCGACCTCGGCAGTTTCATCCCTGATATCATCAGCATGGTTGAAAACAAGGCCAACGTAGAGGGGATCACCGTAACACAGGAGATTTCAGAAGATATCCCCCCAATTCAGGGAGATCCGGGACAACTGCAACAGGTATTGATCAATCTATTTAATAATGCAATCGATGCTATTGTAGAAAGGCATGGTTCTGAGGGTGGTGAACTGGCAGTGGGGGCCGACCTAAAAAAAGATGGAAAGGTGGAAATTACTGTCAAGGATAATGGGTCCGGTATCAGTCCGGAAAACCTGAAGAAGGTCTTTAGTCCGTTCTTTACCACCAAACCCGTGGGCAAAGGAACAGGGTTGGGACTTTCCGTGTGTTACGGCATTATTGACAGCATGGGTGGTATAATGGAGGTCAGCAGTCAGAAGGGCGTTGGTACAATGTTCACCATCGATTTGCCGGCTGCAAAATAAGACGTCGTCAATGGGGAACTTCTTCAATTGGTTCAATTGACAACCACTCAACTGTACTGTGCATGACTTTAAATTGCGTTTCTTTATCAATTGGATCATCGGTTGTCCATAGCGCGTTGTTTATTATTGGAGTGATGGAGTACTGGAGTGATGGGCCTAAAAGGACTTTTTGAAATTTCAAAACTATTGTTTCAATACTCCCCCGAAAAAACCGGGGTTTTCGACAATTCTCCAACACTCCAATACTCCAATACTCCAGCCTTAAATATTTTGATCATATCCAAGAATTAGAAAGCAAAATTATAACCGTTTAAAGCATACTCAACCATGACCAAATCATAGGGGGCAAAACATGGCAAAAATGAAAATGATGCTGGTGGATGATGAGGAAAGATTTCTCTCCACTACCAAAAAGTTGCTTGCGAGAAAGGGTTATGACGTGCTGACAGCGATCAGTGGGATTGAGGCACTGGAAATATTGAAATCACGCAATGTTGACGTGGTGATTCTGGATGTCAAAATGCCCGGTATGGATGGCATGACCACGTTGAAGGAGATAAAGAGGCTCTTTCCTCTGGTTGAGGTAATTATGTTGACCGGCCATGCGACAGTGGATTCTGCTGTGGATGGTCTAAAGTCCGGGGCAACAGATTATCTGATGAAGCCTACAGATATAAATAATCTTATTGAAAAAGCAGAAGAGGCCTTTGAGAAAAAACAAAGGCTGGAAGAAAAGATTCGTGTGGCTCAAACGAGAAGGTTTATGAAGTCTCCGAGACAGATTATCAAAGAGACCGAGAATCTTTGAGCCCTTTTTCCGCAACTGAATACTGATGGATTCGTAAAAAGTCAAAATTTACAGCATTATTCAATTTGACGCAGTCATAACTTGCTTAGATAATTCGAAATTCCTAAATACCTTAATTCCTAAATCCATGTGAAAAGAACTTTTTACATGGGCATCAATACTGGCAACTGTCAACAGACATTATCAAAAAGAACAGGTTGCCGCAAAAGTGAGGTGAAAAATGACTGAAGCGAAAGAGAAGGCCGCTGGATATGACAAGTACGTAAACTGGAAACTTCTGGTCATACCTGTTGTTTTATTCTTTGCAATCCTGGTCTTACCAACACCATATGGGATGAAGGATGTGGGTACCGAAGTTAAGGTGGGACCAAAAGCAGTCGTAAGTTTTATCACCACTGAGCTGTTTAACGAAAAAAGCTCAGATGCAACCCAATGGCAGCTTCTCACTGCCCAGGTGATGGAAAGAAACATGAGGATGGGGTCCCTTTCTAAGGATCGATTTCTAAAGCGAGACCTCAAGTGGTGTAAGAAATACAAGATCCAGGGTGATTCTGAGAATTTAAAACGGGCACATACCTATATCAATGACAATGTCAGTGATGAAGCCTTTAGTGCACTAATGACGAAGTCCATGGAGCTCAGAAGGGATGGCCTTAAATATGAAAACCTTTCCGGCGCGGACAAGAAAACGGCTGATAAGGGGGCCTGGCATATCAAAGTTGCCATAGCCATGATGGTATTTGTGGTCTTTTGCTTTATGACAGAATGCATTCCCCTGCCGGGTGTTGCCTTTTGTATAGGGCTTATCCTTGTGTTCACAGGCGTTGTCACACGAAAAGAGGTGGCCATGCTTTATTGGAGTGATGCATGCTGGTTTATCATGGGGAGTCTCATGTTTGCGGCAGCCTTTGTGAAAACAGGTGTTGACAAGAGAATGTGCCTTATGATGTTCAAAAAACTGGCAGTTCCCAATGTGAAATGGGTTACCCTTATCTTCTTTATCATTATTTCGCCCCTTGCAGCCTTTATCTCGGACCATGCCCTGGCTGCCATGTTCCTTCCCATAGGTATGCTTCTTTATCAAAACAGCCTGACGCGGGAAGTTCCCGAGGACAAAGAGCTTGCCAAGATGCTTATGATTGCCATTGCAATGGCATGTAACATAGGAGGCCCGGGGGCTCCGTCAGGTGGCGCAAGAAACGTTATTATGATGACCTACCTGAATGACATGTTCGGCTTTGATATTGGCTATTTTCAGTGGGTTACCTATTGTTTCCCCTTTATTTTAGTTATGATTCCAATCACATGGTTTACGGTGAACTGGCGTTTTAAACCCAGAATAACTTCTCTTGCCCCTGCCATGAAACAACTGCAAAGAGAAATAGGGAAGATGGGTGGCTGGAATAGCAAGCAGATATGGGCCCTCATCATTTTTGTCGTTATGGTATACGGCTGGTTCACAGAAAAGGTATTTTACAATATGGGTATTTATCCTGTTCGTCTTGGCATCGGTGTAATAGCAGTTGCAGGCGCAGTAGCCTATCTCCTTACTGGTGTCGTCAATTGGAGAGACTATCAGGAAAGGGTAGACTGGGGTGTGGTCTGGCTTTATGCCGGGGCCATCATATTTGGGAGAACCTTGGACAGCACAGGGGCCGCGTATTGGATGGCAAGATCTGTAATTGATGCCCTTGCTCCACTTGGAATGGATGCGGGGCTCCCTCTTATGGCGACTTCAAACGGTCTTACTGCCGTGCTGACCAATCTTATGGCGGACGGCCCCGCGGCAGCAGCAGTAGGTCCAATTGCCCTGAACATGGCCGGCCTTGTCCATCCGGGCACAACCTTTCTGCCCTTTATGGCCATGGGCACGGCAATAGCCTCCTCTTTTGCCTACTGTCTGATAATTGGAACGCCTCCAAACGCCATTGTCTATGCAAGCGGTTATCTTGAGCCCAAAGACTACCTGAGGGTGGGCATACCCATGTGGTTTTTCGCAAACGTGCTTATTGTTTTGATGACTGCTGTCTACTGGAGTTTCAGGGGTTTTACCGGGTTACCTGGATTTTAAGGTAGAGGTTCAATTATGGAAAGAATCGATGAAGAGAAAGCCGTGAACCAAAAGAAGACACTATTTTACTCAAAAGGCGTTACTTATTTTAACAAAAAAACAGAACGGTCTTTTTTCTTCATCCTGACAATAATAATGCTTATATGGGGTGTTTTTGCAAAGTTTGGGTTTTTGACCGGGTAATAGACGTAAGTCACATTTGCTCAATATCCTGCAGGTAAAACCCTTACGGGTAAACTCCGGGTTAGGAATTTAGGCCTGCCCGCCAGTGCCAGGCAACGGCAGGCGGGCGTAAGCCTTTTATGCTACCCCGGCATATTGAGCAGTTACTAAGAAACAACTCAGGCATTACAAAAAATTAAGGAAAGCTCATGGCAGAGCCCCTTGCAATAGCAAATAACGACAGGTTTACCTTTGGATTCTATTTTCAAGCCCTGACAAGAATATTGGGCTCTCCAAGGCAATTCTTTAGTGAGTTACCTGAAAATATGGTGTTCAGGAAACCCTTTGGCTTTTTGTTA
>JAIVXD010000243.1:0-4512 GCA_048636195.1 Anaerolineales bacterium | reverse complement strand
CGAATATCCTGATACAATTTTGTTTTTCCGCATGGGTGACTTCTATGAGATGTTTTTTGATGATGCCCGGACTGCATCAAAAATCCTAGGCATTACCCTGACTTCTCGGGGAACCTTCAACGGGGCTAAGGTCCCCATGTGCGGCATACCCCATCATGCCCGTAAATCTTATATCATGAAGCTCGTAAGTGGCGGGTGGAAGGTTGCCGTCTGTGAGCAGACCGAAGACCCAAAATCAAGCAAGGGCGTTGTAAAGAGGGAGGTGGTAAGGGTAGTTACTCCTGGTTCTATTACGGATGAACAGGAGGTTGAAGGTAAAAGAAACCTTTACATGGCAGCAATATCGGGCGGCCCTATGCGCAGTGGTTCAGCTGTCCGCGATGAACAGGCCAGGGGCTTTAAGGGCGGGCAACGCCAGGTTGGCAGGGATGAAGTGTACGGGTTGGCCCATATGGATTTATCGACAGGCGAGTTTCGAGTAACGGAAATTCGCTCGTGGAATGAGCTGATTAACGAATTAGGAAGAATTGATCCGGCTGAAGTCCTGATCGTTGAAAATGAGAGCTTGTCCGGCAGGGAGGAGCTGTCTAATTACCGTGTTGAAATAGTAAAGAAAGATGCCTTTGATCCACAGAGGGCGAAAGCCCTCTTGAAAGAACAGTTTGACGTGAGTTCTCTATCGGGATTTGGACTTCAAGATATGCCACAGGGAATCATTTCTGCTGGAGCCCTTATTCGCTATCTTCAGGATACACAGAAACAAAATCCTGAGCATATCAAAGAGATCATAACTTATCGCCTTGGCGATTTTATGTTTCTGGATGAGACCACCTGCGATCACCTGGAGCTCCTTAAGACCATGCGGAGGCAATCCGAGAAGGGATCGTTGTGTCAAATCCTGGATAAAACACTAACCCCCATGGGAGGTCGGTTCTTAAAAAAATGGATGGTGTATCCCCTCGTTGATCTTGAAAAAATCAGAGGTAGACTTGCCGGTGTAGCCTGGTTAAAGGAAGACCCCGTGCTGAGGGAGGAGCTCAGAGGGGAGCTCAAGGAGATCTACGATCTGGAACGCCTAAACGGTCGCATTGCGCTGGGTAGGGCCAACGCCAGAGACCTTTTGGCCCTCAAAATCTCTATTTTAAGGCTCCCTTTCATCAAGGAAATGTTGGGAAACTCAACAAGCACGCTCTTGTCAGAAATCGCCACCAGATTAGACACCCTTCAAGATATCGCGCGCTTAATAGATGAGGCAATCCATGAAGACCCGCCGGTCCTGGTCAAAGAGGGCGGCATTATCAAAGAGGGATATGATGCTGAGTTGGATAAATTGATCTCTTTGAGCCGGGACGGAAAAAGTTGGATTGCAGATTTTGCTGCCTCTGAGCGGGAAAGGACCGGCATATCGAGCCTGAAGGTGGGATTTAACAGGGTTTTTGGATATTATATCGAAATAACCAAGGCCAATTTGCATCTTGCACCTCCTGATTATGTCAGAAAACAGACGCTTGTTAATGGTGAGCGCTATATCACCGAATCCTTAAAGACCATGGAAGAGCAGGTGCTGGGCGCAGAAGAGAAGCGGGTCGTGTTAGAATTCGAGATTTTTGACCGGATACGCAAAAAGGTGGCACTTGAGAACCAGCGTATCAAAGAAACGGCTGAGTTTATTGCGGAAATTGATGTGCTGACAGGGTTGGCCGAGACTGCCGAAATGAACAATTATACCTGTCCGGAAATAAATGAGAGTGCTGGCATGGACATTGTAGATGGCCGGCATCCTGTTATCGAGCAAACTGTCAAAGATGAGGACTTTGTGCCAAATGATATACACCTGGATTCCGGGAAACAGCAGATGTTAATCATTACCGGGCCTAATATGGCAGGGAAATCCACCATTCTCAGGCAGACTGCCCTGACAGTGCTCATGGCTCAAATGGGCAGCTTTGTCCCGGCTTCTAAAGCGGTCATTGGTATTGTGGATCGCATCTTTACACGGGTTGGGGCCTCGGATGACCTTGCCAGGGGGCAGAGCACTTTCATGGTGGAGATGAACGAAACAGCAAATATCATGCGCCATGCAACACCGAGAAGCCTGGTTATCCTGGATGAGATTGGCCGCGGGACGAGTACATATGACGGCTTGAGCATCGCCTGGGCAGTAGCAGAGGCGCTGCACGACAGGGATGGGAAGGGAGTGCGGACCCTTTTCGCAACTCACTACCATGAACTTACAGACCTGGTGGCATCCAAACAGCGGGTGAAAAATTTTAACATCGCGGTCCGGGAGTGGAATGACAGGATTATCTTTTTAAGAAAGCTCGTTCCAGGAGGAACAAGCCGGAGCTATGGAATACAAGTGGCACGGATTGCCGGTTTACCCGAAGAGATTTTGTTACGGGCTAAGGAAATACTCCATAATCTGGAGGGAACGGAACTGAATGATGTGGGGAAGCCTCGCCTGGCACAGGGTTCTTCTGCGAAGGATGAAGGTGACATTGTGCAACTAAGCCTTTTCATGCCTCAGGATCGGAAACTGAGAGAATGGATTTCGGGATTGGATATTTCCAGCATGACCCCGCTGGAGGCCTTGACTGAGCTTAATAATTTGAAGGAATATGTGGGCTCAAACACCAGATCTCATTAACCACTTAACGAGGTCTGGAATTGCTAAGGTTTCATGGTAGTTGAGGCTATTCATTAAAGATTAACTATGAAAATTAATTGTATTTTACTGGTGATTATACTGGCTCTTTTGGCCACTTCCTTTCCGGGTGGATCTGAAGCCCTCGCTAAAATTCCCAAAAAACCCGCCTTGCTCCTGAAAGAGGCTGACCAGTGTCGTAAATCTTTGTACGGCTCGGCTAAAAAGAAAAAATATCGTCACAATTGGTCAAACTGTATTCGTCAATATGAAAAGATATTCAATAGTTACCCCAAAAGTGATGAAGCGCCCTGGGCCTTATATCATTCGGCCAGGCTTTTTACATGGCTTTACACTTATTCCGGAAAGTCTCAAGACCTGGATCAAGCCCTTCTTTTGTATAGGCGATTGACAGATGAATACAAAGACCATCGACTGAGTGATGACGCCCAATATAAAATCGGAGAAATCTTTTACAAATACAAAAAGGATCCCACCCGCGCCTACGTGGAATTCTTGAAAGTGGACATAAAATATCCGTCTGGAGATATGCGGCCAAAGGCAAAAAAGATGCTGGATCAGTTGGCCGCAGTTTTAAGCGAAAAAGACAATTACAGAGACCGTGCAGGAGAAAAGCGCACATCCATTGCGGTCAAGGATATCAGGCATTGGTCAACACCTAATTACACCCGGGTGGTCATCGACCTCGATGGTCCTGTCAAATATAAACACCACCTCCTCAAAGCAGATCCAGGTCTCAAGAAACCGCGCAGGCTCTATCTGGACCTTGAAAATTCCCATGTTACCTCCAAGATTGAAAGCCCTGTGCCTATTAAAGACGGTCTGCTTCAGAGGGCCAGGGCAGGTCAATACACGAAAGATACCGTGCGAGTCGTACTTGACGCCGAAAGTATCGAGGGTTATAAGGTTTTCCATCTTCACGACCCATTCCGGATTGTGGTGGACGTGCGGAGGACTGAAAAGAAGAATGCCGGGGATAAGCCCAAGCTGGCCCTGAAAAAAAGAACCGTAAGAAAAGGTTTCAGGAGGGCTGAAGTTCCCAAAGACTCGATGTCACTTGCCAGACAGCTTGGGCTGAATGTCAAAAGAATTGTGATCGACCCCGGACACGGGGGCAAAGATCCGGGCTGTAATGCCCGTGGGGGAGTGAAAGAAAAGAACATTGTTCTGAGTATCGCCAGAATTCTGAAAAAAAAGATCAAAGAGGAGATTGGATGCGAGGTCTTTCTCACCCGGAACAGGGATGTTTTCCTGCCACTGGAACGGAGAACCGCCATTGCCAATATGAAAAAGGCAGACCTGTTTATATCACTTCACGTTAACGCCCACAGGAATAGAAAAATCTCCGGGTTGGAAACCTATTTCCTCAATATGGCAACGGATGAGAGGTCGGTAATGGTGGCGGCAAGGGAAAATGCTACTTCTGAAAAGAATATAAGCGATCTCCAGACGATTTTGAACGACCTTATGCTCAACACAAAAATAGCCGAATCGAGTCGCCTTGCTCATAATGTGCAGAAGGGAATGGTATCCCGGGTCAGAAAAAAATATACACGGGCCAGGAACCTCGGTGTAAAGCAGGCCCCTTTCTATGTGTTGATCGGCGCTCAGATGCCCTCTGTCCTGGTTGAGACTGGTTTTCTTACCAATCGCACAGAGAGAAAGAGGCTGCTCAGCAAGAAATACCAGGAAAGTGTTGCTGAAGGAATATGCGCAGGCATAAAGACATATATCAAGAGCATTGATCAAAAATATAAGGGAGGGTGAAGAATTTTCGATTGACTATTGACTATTGACGATTGAAAAATTTAAGAATTTAGGTATTGAGGGATTTAGACAGTTAACAG
>JAIVXD010000242.1:0-4515 GCA_048636195.1 Anaerolineales bacterium | reverse complement strand
ATGCCCGTTCCGTACATGACAGGCGAGGCAGGCGGGTCTGGAACATGGTATTTGGCAATTATGTGGCAAAACCAGCATTTTTACGAGGACTTCGGGTCTTCAATTTTGTCCTTGTCCCTAACCCTGAACGTTGAACCCTGAACCTGTGAACGCTTACGACGTGAAACACCTTAAAACCAATACCAGATAACCAATACCCAATACCACCTAATTGAGCATCACTCAATTAGGGTATTAAGCAGATCGAGGAGATTTATTTGTCCGGCCTAAGGCTTTATACCAGCAACCATCTTGAGACCCTGGCCGCCAGACTGGCTGAGGTCCTCAATAAGCCGCTGGCCTCACCACTTGACACAGAAGTCATTGTGGTCCAGAGCGGGGGTATGGAGCGGTGGGTATCCATGCAGCTTGCCCAGCGCCAGGGTGTATGCGCAAACTGCCGGTTTCCTTTCCCAAACCACTTTGTCCATGAGGTATTTCGAAAATTCCTTCCGGATCTCCCTGAACGTTCGCCTTTTGATCCAGGGATTTTGACCTGGAGGATCATGAAGCTGCTTCCGTCCTGCATCACAAGGCCGGGCTTTGAGAGTCTCAGGGCATATCTCAGCGATACTCAGGGGGATCTCAAGCGTTTTCAGCTTTCTGAGCGCATTGCAGATACCTTTGACCAGTACCTGCTTTTTCGTCCCCAAATGATCATCAACTGGGAAAGGGGGCAAGAGGATCATTGGCAGGCCGTGCTCTGGAGGGAACTTGTAAAAGAATGCGGCAAGGAGCATCGTGCAGCCCTGGGAAAGCATTTTCTTATGGCGCTCAAGGATTCCTCCACCAGAATAGAAGGCCTTCCCGAGCGGATTTCAATATTTGGGATCTCCGCACTTCCCCGGTTTCACATGCAAATTCTCTCCGGCCTCGCACGGCTCACCGATGTAAATCTATTTCTCATGAATCCCTGCAGACAATACTGGGGAGATATTCTCTCTGAATGGGAAATGACAAAGAAGACAGTGAGCCAGCCCGCCGGGGATCTCACACCTGAAGAACTCTACTTAGAAAAAGGAAACAGCCTTCTCGGGTCCATGGGATCATTGGGCAGGGATTTTTTTGATCTGATAAATGAGTTCGATCTGGAAGAATTCCCGTCTTTCGAGGACCCTGAAGAGGATAATCTTCTTTCCTGTATCCAATCCGATATCCTGAATCTACGGGATGCGCAACACAAATCGGGAGAAAAGACGGTCATTCTGCCGAATGACACGTCCATCCAGATCCATTCAGGGCATAGTCCCATGCGGGAAATGGAGGTCCTGTATGATCAACTTCTCCACATGTTTGAAAAAGATCCTGATCTGAACCCTAAGGATATACTGGTCATGACACCGGATATAGAGACTTATTCACCATATATCCAGGCCGTATTTGATATGCCGGTCGATGATCCCGGGAGGATTCCTTTCAGCATTGCTGATCGAAGCATCAGAAAAGAGAGTGATATTATCGATGCTTTTCTCGCCATCCTCGATCTAACTAACAGTCGCTTTGGTGCTTCACAGGTTTTAGCAGTTCTGGAATCGCACACGGTCCAGAGCAAATTCGGTTTCACGGAAACAGGTCTTGACCTTATTCGCAGATGGGTGGAAGAGACACGGATACGCTGGGGAATCGACGGAAAAAGCCGTTCTGAGTTTGGTCTCCCTCCCTCCCCGGAAAACACCTGGCGCACCGGCCTTGACAGGCTTTTGTTGGGCTATGCCATGCCGGGGCAGGACGAAAAGATGTTTGGCGGTGTGCTTCCATACGACCTTGTGGAAGGCGCTGATACCTTGGTTCTGGGAAGATTTTGCGAATTCGTGGAGCAGCTTTTTTCCCATGTCACATCCCTTGGACAGCCGCGCACCTTAGATAAGTGGGCCGCATCCCTGATACGGCTTCTTGAGGATTTTTTTCTGTCTGATGAAGATTCAGAGAGGGAAATGCAGGTGATACGCCAAACGCTCGATGACCTGGATAACATGTCCGCCTCCGGCGGAGCCGGTTTTGACGAAGAGATTGACATCAATGTCATCAAATGGCACCTGGGTCATGCCCTTGATAAAGAAGGTTTCGGGTTTGGATTCATTACCGGCGGCGTTACATTCTGTGCCATGCTGCCCATGCGAAGCATTCCCTTCAAAGTCATCTGCCTTGTGGGTATGAACAATGATGCCTATCCGAGGGAGTCCAAGCCACTCGGTTTTGATCTTATGGCAATGCATCCTGAACCGGGCGACCGTTCCCGCCGTAATGACGACAGATATCTCTTTCTGGAGGTCATGCTTTCGGTAAGGGCAAAATTATACATCAGTTACGTGGGACAAAGTATCCAGGATAACAGCCTTATCCCGCCTTCTGTCCTGGTAAGTGAACTTATGGATTACATTGAGCAGGGCTTTGAAATACCTGGAAAAAATATCCTGGAACATATTACTACAAAACATCGACTTCAGGCCTTCAGCCCGGAATATTTCAAAAAAGACGAGAAACTTTTCAGCTATTCCGGGGGAAATCTCCAGGCCGCCCAGGGCATTCTAAAACCGCGTAAGTCTCCTGCGCCTTTTATTTCTACAAGGCTTGCTGATCCGCCGGAGCCGGAATGGAAAACCATAGATCTTAATGATCTATCCCGGTTTTTTGGCAACCCGGCACGCTTTCTGCTCGAAAAACGCCTGAGGGTCTTTCTTGAGGGAAGGGAGTTAAAACTGGAGGACAGGGAACCCTTTGAACTTAAGGGGCTGGAAAAATATCAGCTTGAGCAAAGCCTCGTGAAAAGAGAACTTGCAGGAAAAGACCCTGATGATTTCTTGCCTTTGGCCCGAGCTGTGGGTCAGCTCCCGCACGGGACCGTAGGAGAGTGCATATTTGAAGACATGAGATCGGGGACCGCGCGTTTTTCCGAAAAAATTTCGTCATACATGGAGGAACCAGAGCTCGTGCCACTCCATGCGGATATTTGTATATCCGGTTTCAGACTGACCGGCCGGATTGATGCCATTTATCCGGAAAGGCTGATCAAATACCGCTACACTCGTATCAAGCCGAAAGACCGCCTTAATATATGGTTTCAGCACTTATTTTTAAATAGCCTTGTGGCTGATCACTATCCCCGGATTAGCATGCTCGCGGGCTTGAGCCCTAAAGGCAAGGAACCCCAGTGGGTGGCCTATGAATATCTACCCGTGGAAAACAGCCAAGAAATTCTTGAAAACTTGGTTGAGAAATATTGGGCAGGGCTGGTAATGCCGCTGCATTTTTTTCCAAGATCGTCATGGGATTACGCACAGTTAGTCTTTGATAAGGGAAAACCCCGGGAGGATGCCCTGGAAAAGGCCTATAAAACCTGGATGGGAAATGATTTCAATTCAGGTGAGCGCGATGATGCCTACTATCAACTGTGTTTTGGGAACACGGACCCCCTGGATTCAGAGTTTCAGGATATTGCAGAAGAGGTCTTTGGGCCGTTACTGGAACACCAGAAGGAGATCAGCAGCCTCTGAGGAAAGATGATAAATGCGAGATTTTGATCTATTGAATAGCCCCCTTGAAGGGACAAGCCTTATAGAGGCAAGCGCCGGTACGGGGAAAACCCATACCATTACAGGGCTGTTTCTCAGGCTGGTTCTTGAGAAGGGTCTCCTTGTCAACGAAATCCTCGTGGTCACATTTACCGAGGCTGCCACTGAGGAATTGAAGGACAGGATTCGAACAAAGCTGTGGGAGGCCATTGGGGCATTCTCTGGTGGCCGGGATGACGATGCCTGGCTGAACGGTCTACTGAGAAAAATAGAGAATCCGAAGACTGCATTGCGACGACTGAATGAAGCACTCCGAAGCTTTGATCAGGCGGCCATATTTACCATACACGGATTCTGCAGGAGAATGCTTCATGAAAACGCCTTTGAAAGCGGTAGCCTATTTGATACCGAGCTTGTGACTGACCAGCAGAAACTCAAGCAGGAGATTGTTGATGATTTCTGGCGAAAACATTTCTATGAGGCCTCACCTCTTTTTGTGAACTATGCGTTGAACAACGATTTCAGCCCCGACAACCTCCTTTCCTTACTCTCCAACAGGGTCTCCCAGCCATACCTGAAGATTATTCCTGATACTGGAATTCCGGATTCCTCTCAACAGGAGAATGAATTCAGTATGTCTTTTAAGGAAGTTTCAAAGGCCTGGCCGTCAGCGAGAGAAGAGGTTGAAGAGATCCTTGCCACTTATGAAGGCCTAAACAGGAATAGATATAGAAAAGCGAATATCCCAATCTGGATCCAGTCTATGGACCACTATGTAAAATCCCGTGGTCATAATGCAATATTATTCAAAGGATTTGAAAAATTTACTGCCAGTGAAATCGAAATTTCGTTGAAAAAAGATTATGCCCCACCTGTGCATCCGTTTTTTGAATGCTGCGAAAGGTTAAAGAAAGCCTTTGACGACCTTGAAGACATTTTTAAGAGGCATCTGCTCGGACTAAAA
>JAIVXD010000241.1:0-4550 GCA_048636195.1 Anaerolineales bacterium | reverse complement strand
TTAGACACTTCACACTTTTGCACTAATCAGACTCAAGTTTTTCTACTCGACATTCCAGTCCGCCCTTTGCAAGCAGCACTTGAACCTGTTCCCCTCTTTTTACATCCGAAGCATCTCTCAAAACTATTTTCTCTGGCAATCTTCGGGTAATACTGTACCCTCGCTTAAGGATTGAAAGGGGGCTCAGGTCCTTTATCCTTTTTTCCAAAAGAGAAAGTGACACCTGCTTTTCTCCGAGACAACTGTTCATGGCATAGCCGAGGGAGTTTCTCTGAAAATCCAGCCGCTGCTTTATGGATACCATCACATTTAAGGGAGAATGAAGAAGCAGTGAACGTTTTTCCATGCTCAATCTGATTCGTCTGTCGCGGACAATCAGGTCCATCACCCGGGCGAGTCTGGTATGAATTTCATCAAGGCGCATCCAGGTATCAGCAAGGCGTTTTCGCGGGTCTTTGACCCTTTTTGCCAAACGATCCAAATCCTGATTCAGTCCTTTCAGGTTCCGCCCAATTCCCGAGACCAACCGGTTTTGCATGTCATTCAAACGATTCAACAGGGTTTCCTTTTCAACCACCAGGAGTTCAGCGGCTGCGGAGGGCGTTGGGGCCCTGAAATCGGCAGCAAGGTCAGCGATTGTGAAATCTATTTCGTGACCCACCGCAGAAACGACCGGAATATGGGAATTTCTAATGGCCAGGGCCAGCTCCTCCCGGTTAAAGGCCCACAGGTCTTCAAGGGAGCCCCCTCCACGTGTTAGGATAATAACGTCGACGTTGAGCTCACGGTTGACCAAATCCAGGGCTTCGACCATATCTGCAGTGGATTCCTCCCCCTGGACCCTGACCGGTACAATAATTATCTCGATATTGGCAAATCGTCGGCGGATGATTTTTAGAAAGTCACGAATTGCTGCTCCGGTGGGCGATGTTATGACAGCCACTCGTTGGGGAAGGAAAGGAAGGGGCTTTTTGATCTCTTTATCAAAAATCCCCTGGCTGGCAAGCTTTTTTTTGAGCTGTTCAAACGCCAGGGCCAGAGCGCCTACACCCATTGGCTCCAGGTAATCGAGGATGATTTGATATTCTCCCCGCGGCGCATATACAGTGAGCCTTCCCTGTGCAATTACCTTCATGCCGTTTTCAGGAAGAAACTTGAGATAACGGGCCTGAAGGCGGAACATGACAGCGCGGATCTGGGCCTTTTCGTCTTTGAGCACCATGTAATAGTGCCCTGAAGCAGGCTTGCTGAAATTGGATATTTCGCCTTCTACCCAAACAAAGTCAAAGTGATCTTCAAGAAGTGCCTGGATCTTTTCGGTGAGTTCGCTTACAGAGTAGACTTGAGGGGTTTTGTTTTCCGACGGCAAAAGGATACGTTTTTCCTTCCATATCTGTTGGTCTATGGCTTTTTAAGTATTGTCTTCACACTATTATAGCAATCCAAATTTGATTTTTCCAGGCATATTTTTTGCTCCAGAAGCTCAATTGGTGCTGGGCATAGTAAACAAGTGCCTAATCCCGCCTCGACGGGACTAAGCCCAAATGACAAAATCCAAATGTCAAATCAAGTCCAAAACCCCAATGTCAAAATGTTTTCCAAAACGATCAGTTATTTGTCTTTTTCGCAACTTATCAATAAGAGTAATATGCTACCTCTCAATATGTCAAAACCGAGCAGTTTTCATCAGTTAACCTTGAACCGTGAACCATGGAACGTTGAACCTGAGTTATATATTTTTTAGCATTTGTCATTTGACATTCATTTGAAATTTGAGCTTTGATATTTGTCATTCGAGTCCATTTTATCTACATGTTTCGACCCTTTTAGGGTCATAATTCAAGCCCTAATGTGATTTGTTCGTTTTTGTTTCTTGATCTGCCATCTCTTTTTATCTATACTAAATTTTACTTTAAATCACTTGACACCTTACAGTCACGGAGCGAGTTTTGTTTATAACCTTTGAGGGCATAGAGGGGTGCGGCAAGTCCACTCAGGCCAAACGCCTCGTTAATCGTTTAAGGGAGTTGGCGGTTCCATTGGTTTTTACCCTGGAACCCGGTGGGACAAGCGTGGGTCAGAAAATCAGACGTATCCTCTTAGACTCCCGAAATCAGCACCTTTCACCTTTGGCTGAACTTTTACTATACGCCGCTGATAGGGCGCAGCATGTGGAAGAAGTAATTAAGCCGGCGCTGGAGCAGGAAAAGTGGGTTTTGTGTGACCGTTTTTTCGATGCAACAACGGTCTACCAGGGCTATGCGCGTGGGCTCGACATGAAGCTGATAGCTACTCTGAATGAAAAGGCTTCTCCCGGAATCCGGCCTGACATCACCTTCCTTATTGACTGTGCGGTAGAGGTCGGCCTTGAAAGGGCTTTAAAGCGGAATAAGATCCAATTCCAGGAAGGGCAGGATCGGTTTGAAAGGGAGAAAAAAGATTTTCATGAGGCCGTAAGGGAAGGATATCTCACTATGGCCATGGAGGATCGCGAACGATTTGTAGTTGTCGATGGCACATTGAAAGAGGACGAATTGGAGGAGATCATATTTAAGCATGTTGAACCATTTATATCCCGAAAGTTGGGATAAGGGATTCCTAATGTCATTTTCACAAATATTGGGTCAGGAAAGAGCCAAGAGTTTTTTAGCCCAGGTAATGGCCAGAGAAAAGATACCCCATGCCTATCTTTTCACCGGGATTCCAGGGATCGGAAAGACAACCACGGCCATGGCCCTCACAATGGCCCTCAACTGCCAGGAACCTGTTAACGGGGATGCATGTGGCCACTGTGTTTCGTGTCGCCAGATGAAGAGCGGGAACTTCCCGGATTTCCTGTCCATTAGGCCAGAAGGTAAAAATATTAAGATTAACCAGATACGAGATTTGAACCGAAAACTCAGCTTTGCGCCAGTCTCGGGCAGGTACCGGGTGATTGTTCTTTATCAGGCAGAAACAATGACCACTGAAGCAGCTAACTCTTTGTTAAAAACCCTGGAAGAACCTCCTCCCGGAAATATCCTGATACTTGAGGTCACAGAGCCCCTGGATCTGTTACCGACCATTGTTTCACGATGTCAGAGAGTTTCCTTCCAACCCCTGCCTGTGGATGATATGACGTATTGGCTCGTTAAGCAAAAAGGTGTGGACGCGGAAATGGCTGCTGTCCTGGCGAGGATCTCGGGAGGAAGTTTGGGGCGTGCACTGAAAATGTGCGAGGGTGATTTTTTTGATAAGCGGCAGGAATGGCTTCAAATGCTCATACGGCTCCCGGGCCTTTCCGGGGAAAAGGCGCTCGAAATGGCACTCGAATGTGCACGGGAGGATAGAAAAACAGGCTCTAAAACATCTGAGATCTGGGAAGCAGGCCTGATGGACATGCTGGAGGTATGGGAGACCTGGTATCGGGACTTGCTGCTTGTAAGGGTGGGCGGGGGAAAACATCTGATGATCAATGTGGATTTTTCCCATAAGTTGAAAAACATTGCTGGAAAATTAAAAGTACAAAATTTGATCAATAGCATTTTGGCGGTAGATCAATCTCAAAGGGATCTTCGCCGTATGCGAAATACAAAATTGGTAATGGAGCATGCTGTCCTGAGTCTCAGGCGGCTTGTGGAACACGGCAGGTAAGGGACTGGAAGGTTGAAATGAACAAGATCGTAGGTATCCAATTCAAGAGTAATGACAAGGTATATGATTTTGATTCCGGACACTTTGTTCTTAAAAAAGGGGACAAGGTGATGGTAATAACTGCAGAGGGTCCGGCTATTGGCTGTGTCTGCGCTGAGCCACAAAACAGAACGGAGAATAACTCTAAGCGGCCTCTTAAAAAAATATTTCGTCTGGCAACCAAAGAGGAAATCGAAAAATACGAGAGGCTTTCTATCCAGGAGAACGATGTTTTCTGTTTATGTTTAAGAAAGATAAAGGATAGATCTCTGCCAATGCGTCTGGTTTCTGTTGAAAAACGATTTGACGGAAGCAGGATTGTTGTCTATTTCACGGCGGACGGGAGGGTGGATTTCCGGCAATTGGTAAAGGACCTTGTGGGGGAATTTCGGACCAGGATAGAAATGAGGCAGATCGGTGTACGCCACCAGGCCAAGATGATAGGGGCACTTGGGGTTTGTGGTCGGCCCATATGCTGTTCGACTTTTTTAAAGGAATTCGCCCCTGTAACCATAAAGATGGCCAAAGAACAGAACATTTCTTTAAACCCCAGTAAGATATCTGGTATGTGCGGCAGGTTGATGTGTTGCCTGACCTATGAGCATCAATACTATGAGAAAATCAAAAAAAATCTCCCTAAAATCGGCAAAAAAGTCCGAACAAAGGACGGAGAGGGAAAGATCGTCCGTCAGAATGTTCTAAAAGAAACCCTTACCATTGCATTGGAATCCGGGGACGAGGTAGAGATATCGGCCCGTGATCTTATGCGGCAGGGTCCCTTCACAAAAAAATCAAAAAGGAGTAACCATTAAGACCAGTGCCCAGAAAATTCTATGTAACAACACCAATATATTACGTGAACGCTGAGCCTCACATTG
>JAIVXD010000240.1:0-4557 GCA_048636195.1 Anaerolineales bacterium | reverse complement strand
TTGACGCCGTCCTTGTGGATGAAGCACAGGACTTCGACGAGGAGATGCTAAAGATCCTGCTCAACTTGCTGAGGCCCGGAGGTGACCTCGTCATCAGCCTGGATTCATACCAGGATTTGTACAGGAGAAGGGTCTCCTGGAAATCTCTTGGAATCAAGGCCAGTGGCCGGACCCGACACCTTAAGATGGTCTACCGTAATACGGTGGAGATCTTTGATTTTACTCAACGATTCATCGGCGAAACGCCAAGAATTGAAAAGCAACTTGCTCTCCTTCCCTATGATTTCGCGTTTCACGGGGACTTACCGGAGCTCCGTCGGTTTCAAAATGCGGAGGAAATGGAAGCCTTTCTAATTGATGACCTTAAAAAATTCATTGAAGGAGAAGGTTACAACAGATCGGAAATAGCCGTCATCTACGATGACAAGGTCTATGGCCCGAGCAGGTTTGCATACGATAACCGCGCGCTCCCGATGCGGATACTGAAAAAACTGGAGACATCCGGTATTCCTGCCACCTGGGTCTCCCAGGACGTGAGATCCAAGGAGATGTATGACGTCACAACGGACAGGGTATCTTTAATCAGCATCCACAGCTCCAAGGGCCTGGACTTTGACCTGGTTTATCTCATCGGAATCGATCATATTCGCCCAACGGAAACCACCAAAGATGCCCTTATTTCACTTGTCTACGTGGCCATGACCCGGGCTAAATACAGACTGGTGATTCCTTACGTGGAGGAAACAGAGCTCATAAAGAAGATGAAAGGATGCCTTTCTAAATGAACAGAGCATTTTTAAAAAATCCGGCAGATATTTAAAAAAATTTTTAGGTGTTTGACCGTATCTGTCAAAAACCCCTGATATAATACATCGAAAGTGCCTATTTATCCCGTTTGCAGCGGGGAAGTTAAGGAGTCGCTTCGCTCCGTCTATTTACATAAATAGGATTGACTATTGACTATTGTTGTAACGAAGCGGAAACCCAGATGTATCGGGAAATAACAGTAGAAAAGCAAGAAAACACATGTGAAGATGAGGGAAAGAAGGCCTGCATCAGCACCGCAAGCGGTTGGTTGCTATTTGAGGAGAGGGAAAAGATCAGAGAAGAACTGTTGAAGAGGCTTGCCTGAAAGTTTCAAAAAAATTGAATTTCCTCTTTTGGGCTTATCAAGGGGGTGAACAATCATGAACAAATGGCTTTTGGTAATGTTGATGATGATGTTTATGTCTGATGGTGACCTGCTGACCAGGGACACGCTCGACCCCGGTCGCACCAATATCAAGGGCAGGGCTGGTGAGATCAAGGGCTGGCTAAAGAAAGACACCCTGGACCCTTACAGAATCAACATCTATGATAAATATGGAAACCAAAAGGGCTTCCTTAAAAGAGATACCCTAAGCCCTGATACCTGGCGGTTTAGAGAGAACAAATAAGGGAGATAAAACAGGTAGACATTATGATAAAGTCAAAATTTTCTTTACTTGAAGAGTACAATGAATATCCTGTGAGGGAAATGAAACAGCGCTCAACTTCATTTTGTGCCGAAATGAAGCGGCGACGAACGGTGCGCCATTTTTCGGATCGAGTTGTGCACAGTGCTATTATAGAAAATTGCTTGCGCACTGCTGGGACAGCCCCCAGCGGCGCTAACATGCAGCCCTGGAGCTTTGTCGTTGTGACTGATCGTGCCGTAAAGCGTCAGATTAGGGAAAATGCAGAAAAAGTTGAGCGAGAGTTCTATAGTAGAAATGCGACTCGAAAGTGGGTTGAGGCGCTGAAGCCCCTGGGCACAGATCAGCATAAACCCTTTTTAGAAATTGCCCCATACCTGATTGTCATTTTTGCGCAGCGCTATGGTATTTTGCCGGACGGTAGCAAAAAAAAGCATTACTACGTGACTGAGTCAGTTGGTATCGCCACTGGTATGCTCATTACAGCGGTACACCATGCTGGTCTTGTCTCGCTAACCTACACGCCCAGTCAGATGGGTTTTCTTAACAAAATCCTTTCCAGGCCCCTTAATGAAAAACCGTTTTTGATCCTTGTCGTCGGCTATCCAGCTGAAGATACGGTTGTTCCCATAATCCAAAAGAAGTCGCTAAAAGATATTGCCACTTTTATTTGAGATCTGGATTGCGAAAGAAGTTGTAGAGTTATTGAAAAAAGGGGTTTGTTCTGCGCTCCCTGCCGATGGTGCTCGCCGGGCCATGGCCAGGATAAATGCGCAAATTTCCGTCAAGGGAGAAAATTTTTGATCGGACCCCTTCAATTAGACTCTGGTGGTCGCCTCCTGGAAAATCAGTCCTTCCTATAGAACCGGCGAAAATCGTATCTCCTGTAAATATCGCACCGGGCGCGTGATAACAGACACCGCCGGGGGAATGACCCGGAGTATGAAGGACTTTGATCATGTATGTGCCAAGTTGGAGGTCCTTTCCTTCGCTCACTTGACCATCGGGGTGAAATCCCAGGCCTGGTATATCCAGCGGGTGAATGTAAACCGGGGCCCCTGTGATCTTTTTCAATTCAGCGGCGCCTCCAACGTGATCGATATGGCCGTGCGTGATAAGAATGTACCGTATTTTAAGACCGGTTTCAGCTATAGTCTTCACGATTCGAAATACCTCGTCACCGGGATCAATAACAAGTCCTTCCATTGTTTTTTTGCATCCGAGTATATAGCAATTGGACTGGTATGGGCCGACGGCTATTTTTCTGAGCATGAAAAGGCTCCTTTCGGCAAATAGTGATTATCTCTTGTGGTAAAATAATGCTCAGACACGCCTTGTCAAGCTTGACAGGAAGAGGGGGCTTGCATAAAGCTCCCATTTATGAAAAATATGAAGGGTGAAAGCGGCAGGAAGAATAAAGAATTCACTTTTAATTTATATCCAAGCACGAGGCGATAGATTATGGCTAATATTTCATTGGAAGACAAATACAGGAGGGCTGCGGGCGTTATCTGCAAACAGGGGATGGTGCCTTTCCTTGTTACCGATACGACCATTTCTATTATGAAAAATGTCGTCGGGGATGACGAAGATGAGTTGGATTTTATTCATGCTTTCAATGATAAGGCATCCCAGACCATGGAGGAGCTTAAACAATCGAGTGAGTTCCCCGAAGAGAAGATCGACCAGATGGCTACGAGTCTCGCCAGGAAGGGATTGCTCTTCAATCAGCCCAGCTCAAAGGGGGTTATGGTTTACCGCATGCTCCCCCTGATGTTGGTTGGATTGATGGAGTACAAATTTATGGGTGAGCTTAAAGGAGACGAGAACGAAAGACGGCTCGCGGAATTATTCCAGAGGCTAATGGGCGAGGTCAGGGACCGGATCCAGGATAATTACGACCAGCTCGTCCCCATGCTGCAAAGCGCTCCACCGGTCGACCGGACCGTACCCGCTCGAACTACAGAAGACGGCAAGGCCATCAAAATTATCCCTATTGATAGGGACATCGAGGTGCCCGCGGAGTTCATCCTGCCGAGCCAGTCTGTGGAGGAGATTATTGATAAGTTCGACGAGATCGCGGTGGGCCACTGTTTCTGCCGGCAGCGGAGAAGAGTTCTGGGAGATCCCTGCGATACTGACGCACCTGTGAAAAACTGCTTCACCTTCGGCAAATCCGCCCGTCATACTGCCGCCCAGGGCTTTGCCCAGATGATCACGAAAGAAGAAGCACGTAAGATCATGAAGGAAGCAGAGGAGGCAGGCCTCGTTCACAAGGCTTTCCATCCCAACTCAAAAGTGTCACGTCCTGAAACGAGTATCTGTAACTGCTGTAAGGACTGCTGCGATACCTTGCGTCTCTGGCGGGAGGGCGCATTCCCTCTCATTAATTCTACCTACTACATGTCTGTGATTGATGAGACAGCCTGCACAGGCTGCGGGATCTGTGTGGAGCGATGCCCCACCGAGGCTATACAAATCAATGACGATGGAGTGGCCGAACGTGATGAAAACGCCTGCTTCGGTTGTGGCGTTTGCGCACGCTTCTGTACGGAAGAAGCCATTTCACTGAAAGAAGGTTTGCGTAAGGTGAACATTCTTCCTCCACGCCTGCGACAGCCTGCTTGAGATCGTTTGGGGGGCAGGAGGGTGTAGACGGGTCTCCTTATTTACTTTCTTGCCAAACCATAAAATGTGATTATACTAATAAGTAAAGTTATATCAACATTTTCGACTCCCTTTATCACAACGATCTCATAGACACATTCTCGGGATACGGTAATAGATCGAGGGTTTGCCCCATACATTATCAAAAAAAGGAGGTATCCTATGTGGGAATATACAGACAAAGTGAAGGAACATTTCCTCAATCCCCGTAATGCCGGGGAAGTGGAAGACGCTAATGCCGTTGGTGAGGTGGGCTCCATGGCATGCGGCGATGCCCTCAAACTCAGCTTAAAAGTGGATGAAAACGGTAAGGTCGCGGACGCCAAATTCCAGACTTTTGGTTGTGCGAGCGCCATTGCTTCCGCATCTGCCCTCACGGAGATGATCAAGGGGAAGACCGTGGAGGAGGCAGAAAAGATCACAAATCAGGATATCG
>JAIVXD010000239.1:0-4558 GCA_048636195.1 Anaerolineales bacterium | reverse complement strand
AAAAACTGCA
Source organism: Anaerolineales bacterium (assembly GCA_048636195.1). Lineage (GTDB taxonomy): Bacteria > Desulfobacterota > DSM-4660 > Desulfatiglandales > Desulfatiglandaceae > 4484-190-2. Next base: position 4,548 of record JAIVXD010000239.1, on the reverse strand, counting down.
CACGCTATGCACGTTACAGGTTAAGATCTTTTAAACCCGCAACACGTAACTCGCAACCCGCAACCCCTATTAAACCCGTCCCCTCCTTATAGCTTCTATCATCCTGACTGTCTCCACAGCCTTTCTCACATTATGCACCCTTACTATGTGAGCACCATTTATCACCCCATAGGCTATAGTGGCCATGGTGCCTGTATCCCTCTCGTAGACTTCCTTTCCCAGAATATGACCAATAAATGCCTTATTTGATGTTCCCAGTAAAACAGGCCGTTCAAGGGCCTCAAATCGGGATAACTCTTTGATGATCTTGAGGTTGTGATCAAATGTCTTTCCAAACCCGATCCCGGGGTCCACAATAATCAAATCTCTTTTGATTCCGGCGCTTACAGACCGCTCTATTGCATCCTCAAGAAAATCGAAAATCTCCGGGATAAGATCCCCGTAGACGGGGTTTTTCTGCATGTCTTCAGGCATGCCCTTCATGTGCATGAGGATCACAGGAACCCCTGCCTCAGCGGCAATTGAAGCCATATCAGGATCAAATCTCAATGCACTGATATCATTGATCATCGATGCCCCGGCCTTCAATGCCTCCTGCGCCACCTCACCCTTACAGGTATCTATACTGATGGGAATGGCAAGCTCTTTCTTGAGGCCCTCTATAACAGGGACTACTCGATCCAGTTCTTCGCTAACGGTGATCTTTCGGGAATAAGGTCTTGTTGATTCGCCACCCACATCGATAATGTCAGCCCCCTCCCGGGCCATTGTGATACCACGCTCGACAGCCTTATTTGACTCAAGGTATTGGCCCCCGTCTGAAAAGGAATCCGGGGTAACATTCAGGGTGCCCATGACACAGGTTTTCAGATCCAGGTCCAGAACATTATCCGACCAGCTCAGTATGAATCCCATTTTTCATTTTTCCTTTTTTTCCGGTGCAGGTTCCTCCTTAATGCCCATTATTTCGTCAATGGCCTTACCGTCCAGCGTCTCCTTCTCAAGGAGGGCCTTGGCCATTGTGTGCAACGTATCTACGTTATCCTTTATGAGTTTGCTGGCTTTCTCGTAAGCACTATTGACAATATTTCTTACTTCGTCATCAATTTTCTGCGCTGTTAACTCGCTATAGTCCCTGTGCTGAGAGATCTCCCTGCCCAAAAAAATCTGTTCCTCGCCCTTGCCAAAAGCAAGGGGGCCCAGATCCTCATTCATACCGTAATCGCAGACCATTTTGCGGGCAAGGTCCGATGCCTTCTCAATATCGTTTCCTGCGCCAGTTGTTTGCATGTTGAGCACAATCTCCTCAGCGGCCCTGCCACCCATCAAAATCGCAATATTACTAAGCAGATAATCTTTTGGATAGGTATGCTTTTCATCCTCTGGAAGCTGCATGGTCAGTCCCAGGGCACGGCCGCGTGGAATAATGGTCACCTTGTGAATAGGATCCGTGTTGGGAAGAAGTTTTGCCACCAATGTATGCCCCGATTCATGATACGCGGTGATCTTCTTTTCCTCGTCACTGATAATCATGCTCTTGCGTTCAGCGCCCATGAGCACCTTGTCCTTGGCATCTTCAAAGTCGACCATGTCCACACTGTCTTTACCGCGTCTTGCCGCCATAAGGGCTGCTTCATTAATCATATTCTCAATGTCAGCCCCGGTAAAGCCGGGGGTCCCTCTGGCAAGAATAGTAGCATCCACGTCCTTGGAAACCACCTTCTTCTTAAGATGAACCTTCACGATACCCTCTCTCCCCTTGATATCCGGGATCGGCACCACCACCTGGCGATCGAATCGGCCAGGTCTCAGAAGCGCCGGATCAAGCACATCCGGTCTATTGGTCGCAGATATCAGTATAACGCCTTCGTTGGACTCGAACCCGTCCATTTCCACGAGGAGCTGGTTTAGTGTCTGTTCCCGTTCATCATGACCTCCGCCCAGGCCTGCGCCTCTGTGTCGTCCAACTGCATCTATTTCATCAATGAATATGATGCAGGGCGCATTTTTTTTACCCTGCACAAACAGGTCCCTTACCCTTGAGGCCCCCACTCCCACAAACATCTCCACAAATTCCGATCCGCTTATACTGAAAAATGGAACGTCAGCCTCCCCTGCTATGGCCCTCGCCAGAAGCGTTTTGCCCGTACCAGGGGATCCCACAAGGAGAACACCTTTAGGGATCCTCCCTCCAAGGCGTGTGAACTTCTTGGGATCACGAAGGAATTCAACAATTTCCTCCAGTTCCTCCTTGGCCTCCTCAATACCTGCCACATCCTCAAAAGTGACTTTCTCCTGAGAATCGGTCATAAGCTTGGCCCGGCTTTTTCCGAAGGACATTGCCTTCCCTCCCCCGGCCTGCATTTGACGCATGAAGAATATCCATACGCCGATTAGCAACAACATGGGAACCCAGGAAAGAAGTACTTGAAACCATGAGGAATCTTCCTGGGGTTTCACGGATATTTTAACTCCTTTGCTCCGCAGCAGTCCAATCATTTCAGGATCTTTTGGGGTGTAAGTTTTAAAAGGCCCCTGGGCAGACATGCCTGATATGTTGTCGCCCTGAATAGTGACGCTGCTAACACTTCCACTCTCCACCATACTTAGAAAGTCGCTGTATCCGACAGATGCGCTGCTCTTGTCTGGCTGCTTGAAAATCTGAAACAGCATGACCATCATAAGACTGATGACCAGCCAGAGAGCAAGGTTTTTGTAAAATGGGTTCAATTTAGTATTACCTCCATACAATAAATTAATATTGTCTAATTTAAACTGCCAGGGGGCTGAGCCACGCCTTCACGTGCCATCCACCCTGGCTTTGTATCACAAAATGAACAGTGCTGATTCATCTATAGCTCAACGCAACCTTTGATTTTTCAAGCTATATAATAACATTATAGATACATTTTTTCAAAATTCCATAAAAAACTATCCCTTTTCTTTTCCATACCGATCTGATTACCTTCATTTTTCTCAGCAATTCTAATTATGGCTTTCATCTGGCAGGACCGCGGGGGTCATAATGAGAATTGCTGCATTTTTCTATTGACATGGGAACCCCTCACGTTGTCAACATATAGCAGAGAACCAGGAGACAAATATGGCCAAATATAAATTTAGCGATGAGGACCTTAGACAGATAAGAAATCACGGACTTACCATAAACGCACTCCAAAGGCACCTTGACCTGTTCAAGACGCCCCCACCTTACTTAAACCTGCTGGGTCCATGTACCCTTAGTGACGGAATTAAAGTGATTGACCAGCACAAAACCCAAGAATTTATAAAAATTTACGAAATGGAAGCCCAAAAAGGCCGCTGCCTCAAGCTTGTTCCCGGGTCAGGGGCTGCCTCCCGGATGTTCAAAGCGCTCCTCAAGGCCCTTAACCGGGAAAAAGAAATCCTAAAGGAATCGATTGCCAGGGAAGCCCGGGCCGGGCATAAGGAAGCGCAGGAGCTTCTTGAGTTTATGAATGGCGCCAAAAGCTTCGCATTTTCCAAAGACCTCAAATCCGTGATGTCAGACAAAAACTTTAATTTTGACATACTTTTGGAGAAAGGTCAATTTACCGATATTATCCGTTTTCTTGTAAGCGAGATCGGCCTCAACTATGCTCACCTGCCAAAGGGCCTCCTTAAGTTTCACGCGTATCCGGAAGGGAGTCGCACTGCCTTTGAAGAGCACCTGGTTGAGGCCGCCCAATACATAGCAGACCAGAGCGGACAGGGTCCTCTTCACTTTACTGTCTCCCAGGAACATCTAAAAGAATTCCAGAAGCTTCTAAAGAAAGTGCAGCCCATTTATGAACAAAAATACCAGGTATCGTTCCATGTAACCTTTTCAGCTCAAAAGAGGTCCACAGACATACTTGCGGTGGACCTGGATAACCGGCCTTTTCGTGAGAAAGATGGCAGGCTTTTGTTTCGCCCGGGGGGTCATGGTGCCCTGATAGAAAACCTGAATGATCTTAAGGCAGATATTGTGTTTATAAAAAACATAGACAATGTGGCCTCTGACCGATTCAAACACGAAACGGTCAAATGGAAAAAGATCCTGGGCGGGTATCTCATTGCTTTACAGGATCAGATATTCAGTTACATGGAAAAACTATCGTCAAAAACTGTAGAAAGAACCCTGATAGAACAGGTCGCAGACTTTATAAGGGATGACCTTTTACTGTCAATTCCTTCTTTTTCCAATAAAGCATCTCCTGAAGAGAAAAAAGCCGTGCTTATGGAAAAACTCAATCGGCCCATAAGGGTATGCGGCATGGTTAGAAATGTAAGTGAACCGGGAGGAGGCCCCTTTTGGGTAAAAGACCAGGCAGGTGAAAAATCTCTTCAGATTGTGGAAAAAGCCCAGATTGATCCCGATTCCAGAGAACAGCAGGCTATTTTGGCCGCTTCCACCCACTTCAATCCTGTGGATCTTGTGTGCGGCGTCCGTGACTGGCAGGGGAGGCCATTTGATCTTCGCCAATATGTGGACCCCAATGCGATTTTGATATCCAAAAAATCGAAAGAGGGAAAGGATCTGAAGGCCCT
>JAIVXD010000238.1:0-4566 GCA_048636195.1 Anaerolineales bacterium | reverse complement strand
TCCGACTTCTTCCCCCTTTTGCAAAGGGGGATTGAGGGGGATTTTCCTAATACAGCCTCCTATCAATCCCGGAACCTTAGATTTTCCCAAAACATATTGAGATTGCTGTTGAATGCACCTGAGTGTTGACTTAAGGTTGTGTGGGAATTATCCTGTTCATCAAGCAGTTATCCATGATTCTTTGGATAAAGTCCTATTTCCTTGAACTGAAATATATGGAGACAGATGAACACTTTGATGCCCCTTCATGTACATACGCCCACTTGGGAATCAAGACCTCTGAGTGCCGCCCTTGATGCTTTGGTTCTCCTGAAGATGGAAGCACTGCAGCCTACTGGATCATTCAAGATTCGGGGTATTGGGCACGCCTGCCAGGTAAGTTGTGAGGCCGGCGCGAATCGGCTGGTTTGCTCATCCGGGGGAAATGCGGGGTATGCGGTCGCTTATGCTGGCCGTAAATTGGGTGTGGGTGTCACTGTTGTAGTCCCAAAGACAACCCCCAACTGGATGCGGGAAACTATACAGCAGGAAAATGCCGCTGTTATCGAACATGGGGAGTCGTGGGACGATTCTCATGCTTATGCCTCCGAGCTCGCCGGACAGGACGGAACAGCCTATATCCACCCTTTTGATGACCCGCGCATTTGGAGCGGCCACGCATCTATTATTGAGGAGATTGCCCATGACGACTTGAAGCCGGAAGCCATTGTGCTATCGGTGGGCGGAGGGGGTCTTCTCTGTGGTGTTTTGGAAGGGCTCCACCGTGTTGGCTGGACCGGCATTCCGGTCATTGCGGCAGAGACCGAAGGCGCTGCCTCTTTTGCTGCCTCGGTTGAGGCGGGTCGCCTCATTACACTTGACAAAATTGCATCCGTAGCAACCACTCTTGGTGCCCGGACCGTGGCCTCTGAAGCACTTGCCTGGACGCATCGACATATAATAATGCCCTGGACAGTTTCCGATCGTGCTGCGGTTGATGCATGTATCCGATTCGCAGACGATCATCGGATCCTGGTGGAGCCAGCCTGCGGGGCTGCGCTTTCGGCTATCTACAACAGGGCTTCGTTGTTAGCCGGTCTGAAGAGGGTTATGGTCATCGTGTGTGGTGGTGCGGGCGTGAGCCTTTCGCTGTTGAGAGAGTGGGACAGGAGAATCGGGACAAAACATTATGAACCGAATCATTCTCCATATTGACATGGACGCCTTTTATGCATCCGTGGAGCAACTGGATGATGCGTCTTTTCGTGGGAAGCCGGTAATCGTGGGTGGAACTTCTAACAGGGGCGTTGTGTCCACTGCGAGCTATGAGGCCAGGAAGTTTGGCGTTCATTCTGCAATGCCTATTTTTCAGGCAAAACAGAAGTGCCCTCATGGTATATTTCTGCCTGTTCGGATGATGCGTTACAAGGAATTATCACGCCAGATCATGAGTACTTTGGAGGGATTTACCCCATTAGTTGAACAAATTTCTATTGATGAGGCCTATTTAGATATTTCAGGAACAGAGCGATTACTGGGGACCCCGGTAGAGATCGGATGTCGCATAAAAGAGGGGATCAAAGTGGCAACTTCTCTGAGCTGCTCTGTGGGGATTGCCCCGAACAAGTTCCTGGCAAAGATAGCTTCGGAAATGAAAAAGCCGGATGGCCTGACAATCATTCGACCTGATGGGGTTCAAGGAGTTATTGACCGCCTTCCCATTGAAAAAGTTCCGGGAGTTGGTGAAAAGACAGTACTGATTCTGCGAAGCCTGGGAGTATCAAGGCTTGTTGATGTAAGGAGATTGCAGGAGCACACCCTCATAGAAAAGGCAGGGAAATTTGGCAGAAGACTATTGGATCTTTCTAAGGGGATTGACACATCTCCCGTGCTGCCCTACACCGAGGCGAAGTCAATCAGCTCCGAAGACACCCTGCCGGAAGACACAGATGATATGGAAATTCTCAAAAGACAGCTTCTGATTCAGGCAGAATTTGTTGGAAGGAAATTGAGGAAGAACGGACTTAAAGGGTCAACAGTGACACTTAAGCTCAAGAGTTCGGATTTCAAACAGACTTCGAGGAGTGTCACTCTTAATGAACCTGCCAATTCAACAAATCTAATCTATGAGCGTGGGCTTAGGCTTTTGCAGGACCTTGATGCTTCTACAAAATTCAGATTGATTGGAATCGGAATTTCAAATCTTTCGCCCGAAAAAGGGGTGACTGAGCAATTAAATCTATTTAAGGAATTGGATGTCAGAGAGGATCCCTGGGTAAATGTGGAAAGGGCGATGGATACCATCAAGGATAGATTCGGAAAAAATGCTATAAAGAGAGGAGCCCATGACCTGACTCAACCCTGACGCTTAACCACTTTGATCTGCTTTTTCCTCAAAGCCCTGGTAAGAATCTTGACAACTTTTTTTTCTATTGTTTCCCAGGATGATGAAATTTCTTTTTTTATTCGAATCTCTTTTGGTTTGATGTGAATCTCATTAACATCCTGGATGGCCAATATTTCTTTTGCTACCTGAGCCCCGATAACGCCCAGTTGCTTTAAGGTGTGTTCCCACTCTTTTTCGGGTGGCTTCTTGAACTTTTCGACACGGTAGGCAGAGATTTCTGTGTTTGTGAGAAATGATCTTATTTCCGGATTCGGGTGAAGGTAGATCTCAACCTGCCGGTCAATTGTATTTTTTTTCTTATCCATTTCGTTAATGTGTTAATTAAATAATATGCTGTATCTTCCTTAGATTTCAATATAAAATTGTCATAAATAAGAGAATAAAACCTGTCAAATTGTTCATTTGTTCCATTGTAGCAGGAGAGAAACAATGGTTTTTCAATAGTTATATAAGAAAATGGTTGTGATCTTATCCGATTTTTTGTAAATTACAAAGTCATAATAAAGTCCAGGGAGAAAATTGAGGAGGATTATAGGGAATGGGGATAAAGACATTAGGCGTAGTCGGTGCAGGACAGATGGGTTCAGGTATTGTACAGGTAGCTGCGACCAGCGGGTTATCAGTGGTTATGAATGATATTAAGGATGAATTTGTGGAAGGGGGCTTTTCAACCATTGAAAAGAGCCTTGACCGCATGATCAAGAAGGAAAAAATCACTGAGGAAGATAAAAAAGGAATCTTGAGCAGGATAGAGGGTTCAACATCACTGGAGGACATGGTCAAGGCCGATTTTGTTGTGGAGGCAGCAACAGAGAATGAGGTCCTTAAGCAGCAGATTTTCAATGATTTGGACGAATACTGCAGGGAAGGCGTTATTCTTTCATCAAATACGTCTTCCATCTCCATTACCAAAATTGCAGGGTCAACAAAAAGACCGGAAAAGATAATTGGCATGCATTTTATGAACCCTGTTCCTGTGATGAAGCTCGTAGAAATCATTAATGGACTGGCTACTTCCGATGAGACCTTCCAGGTGACGCGAGATCTGGCCGTGAAACTGGGGAAGACCCCTGTACCGGCCAATGATTTCCCGGGCTTTATAAGCAACAGGGTTCTTCTACCGATGATCAATGAGGCGGTCTATGCGCTTTTTGAAGGTGTGGGCACAGCAGAGGATATTGACCAGGTAATGAAATTAGGAATGAATCACCCCATGGGTCCTCTGGCACTGGCTGATCTGATCGGTCTGGATACGTGTCTGGCCATTATGGAGGTCCTGCACCGGGGATTGGGTGATGATAAATACCGGCCATGCCCACTTTTGAGAAAACATGTGGATGCCGGTTGGCTTGGCAGAAAAACGGGCAAGGGGTTTTATGATTATTGATTCTAATACATCTTTGATGTTCTGAAATCGAGGAGAATAGATTATGGCAAAGATATTGATTGTGGACGATGAAGAACATATCCGATATCTGTATTCAGAGGAACTGAGCGAGGCAGGGTATGAGGTTATAACAGCTGAAAGCGGGCATAAGCTTTTGGAGAAGATCGAGGAGGAAAAACCGGACCTGGTGGTTCTGGATATCAAGATGGTGGACTACAATGGGCTTGATCTGTTGCAAGACATTCGAAATAAATTTTACACTATGCCTGTTGTTCTCTGCACCGCCTACGACACCTTTAAGGAGGATATGAAATCTATTGCCGCGGATTTCTATGTCATAAAATCTTTTGATTTGACAGAACTTAAAAAGAAAATAGCCATGGCACTGGAGGCCACCGTAAATACAGAGTAGGGCGCCAGCCATCGTACAATTGGTTTTTCGGTTTATGTTTAAAGAAAAGCTCAAAATATGTGCCATAAGGCATGGATTTTGGGCTTTATTATTTGTATGGGCTCCTCACAAAACCCCCGTGGCTTGGCTACCCGAATTTCAATTCAATAATAGTCAACAATCCCAACGTCCCCATCGCCCCTTAACAAATTAAACAAATACTCAATTCTCTATCGAGATGTTACGAATCTGTTGTGATAAACATCCCCGTCAGATTCATTGCAATAAAGCCTTCGCTAGTTTGGCGGCTGAACCCGCATCAGGGGCATAACCGTCAGCACCGATTTCATTTGCATAATTTTTAGTGACAGGGGCTCCGCCTACCATGATCTTGACCCGATC
>JAIVXD010000237.1:0-4573 GCA_048636195.1 Anaerolineales bacterium | reverse complement strand
TAAGCCCGCCTGACTGCGAGACTGACAAGTCGAGCAGAGACGAAAGTCGGCCATAGTGATCCGGTGGTCCCGCGTGGAAGGGCCATCGCTCAACGGATAAAAGGTACGCCGGGGATAACAGGCTGATGGTGCCCAAGAGTCCATATCGACGGCACCGTTTGGCACCTCGATGTCGGCTCATCACATCCTGGGGCTGGAGCAGGTCCCAAGGGTTCGGCTGTTCGCCGATTAAAGTGGTACGTGAGCTGGGTTTAGAACGTCGTGAGACAGTTCGGTCCCTATCTGCCGTGGGTGTTGGAGACTTGAGAGGAGCTGCCCCTAGTACGAGAGGACCGGGGTGGACGGACCACTTGTGGACCTGTTGTGGCGCCAGCCGCAGTGCAGGGTAGCTACGTCCGGACAGGATAACCGCTGAAGGCATCTAAGCGGGAAGCCCCCCTCGAAACAAGGTCTCCCTGAGAGCCGTGGAAGACCACCACGTCGATAGGCCGGAGATGTAAGCGCGGCAACGCGTTCAGTTGACCGGTACTAATCGCTCGATAGGCTTGATCCGATTCAGTAGACGCAAGACCTCATGGGGTTTGGCCCAAGGGCTCTGCCCCAAAGGTTCTGCGTCGCTCAGTTCGGGCAGTGTAAAGGTTTGGAAAGATGAAGTAGTCTCGGTTGATCAGTTCGAAGCCTCGCGCCTCTTTGCCCTCTTCCCCTTTCTTGAACTCGCCATAGACGATTTCGCCATCCTCGACATATTTGTCTGTGATGATCATGGGATTTCGGACCCATTTTCCATCCACCTTCAGGACAGGAACAACCTTGCTGATGAGGGTCTTGGCCTTCATCTTATAGGCAGACCACATCTCGCAGGAGACGCAGTTCCACATGGCATCCTCCATGCCGAGAAACCAGGGAAGAAAGTCAGATGAGCCGCCATCCGGGGCAGAACCGTGCCTGGGCCCGGCTTGTCCAAAAATGGCAAGGTCAGATGAAATGGCGAGGTCACAGGCCATGCCGATTTCCTGACCTCCCGCCACTCTCATGCCATTGACCCGGCAAATGACGGGCTTTTTGCATGCGAGGATGGAATCCACCATGTGGTTAAAGAGCTCCATGTACTGGCCGTATTCATCGGGTCTCATGCTGTAAAATTCACTGTATTCCTTGGTATTACCTCCGGTGCAAAAGGAAAAGGGGCCGGTACCTGTAAAAACGGCAGCCACAACGCTCCGGTCTAAGGAAACATTTTCAAATCCCGCGATCACACCCTTTACCATTTCTGTGGTGTAGGAATTGTACTGTTTGGGGTTGTTGAGGCGAATCCACGACACATAGAGCCCGTCTATTACATTTCCCTTTGGGTCTGTCAGGGGGCGCTTTTCATACACCACGCAGGGCGCCTCAGTGCCCCAGTGAACTTCGGTGTGTAACAAATGATCTTTCTTTTCGTTGTCTCTCGGCATCCATTCTAAAGCCATAATTTTTTCCTCCTCAAATTTTAGTTAACTGTCATTTGAGCGACTAAGTCGCGTTGTATAAAATAACCGAACGAAGTGAGGTTATTTTATTTAAAAATCCGGTGTCAATACAATCCGTTTCATCGGGGGCGTCTTGTGGGCCTCGGCAAAGGTCTCTGCTATGGTACTCATGGCCCGGGTTTCTACAAATTCTTCCATGTTGATTTTTCCGCCCAAAACCATATCCAGGACAATGGGATAGTATTCAGGGAGGCATCCCCAGGTCCCAATGATTTCGGCATCAAAGGCCATGAGGCGGCCAATGGCATATTCCACCTTGGCCATTCCATATCCCACGACGATCAGTTTTCCTGTAAAGCCGAGCAAGGTCAATGCTATTTCCTGTCCTCCCTTGGCGCCTGTAACCTCGAAGATCTTCCAACCGGTGTTTGGGAGGCCATTTTCCTTGCAGTACCCCTTGAACTCCTTGGACACTGCCCTTGCATCCTTGTCAGTGGAGTTGATGCAGAAATCGGCACCGAAGTTAAGCGCCCTTTCCAGTTTTTCCTGGTTGCGTGCAATTCCCACGACGGTCTTCGCACCCAGCGCTTTGGCGGTTTGCCCCATGTACTGACCCACGCCGCCTGTAATGCCGACAACCACCACGTTATCTCCCGGCTGTAAATCGGCCCTCTTGGCCGCCTGGTATGGAGTTGTGGCCGCATCAGCTACAACGGCCAAATGGGAAAGTGGTATATCTCCTCTGTCTTTGACCTCACACAAATCAACGGCTTGGACTGGAATGTGACTTGAAAAACCACCATAAAGCCCCAGGCTGTTGCCGGGCATTTTCTGGGCAAGACACCTGTTGCCCCGACCGGTTTTACAGAGGATACACTGCCTGCAAGGCATAACTGCTGGAATGATAACCTCCTTCCCAACCCACGCGTCATCACCGGCCACCACGGTTCCCGAGATCTCGTGACCGAGTGTCAGGGGGGGCTTTGAAACAGTACGCACCCCATCGTAGAAATATCCCAGGTCTGTGTGGCATACACCACAACCGGCAATTTCGACCAGGACTTCGCCGGGCGCCAGTTCAGGCACTGGTATTTCTGTTTTCTCAAGCTTGCCGGGTGTTGTTTCCTTTGTTTCCTTGTTGAATGTTGTTGGTTGGACCATCTGCCACGTCTGTATTTTGTCCGGTATAGCTGCCATTTTATTCCTCCTGTAAATGCAAGTGAACTAAAGTGAACTAAATTGCCGAAAGTGTCTAAAGTTATAAGGTTAAAACTTAATGAAAAGCAGAGCAATCAAAGCCAATCTTCTTTAAAATAAAATCACCGAATTAGTAAGGTTATTTTGTTCTAACATAGAAAACCTTGTCCTCAAGGACCATCGAAGATTCCCGCTGAAGTTCAACGGGACGTCAGAGCCAGATGTCTCTGCTTAGGAGTTTTGCTTTTAGGAGTGTTGGGTATTTCTTCCATTACTCCATCACTCCAGTACTCCATTACTCCAAAATCTATTGAAATTCCAACAAACTAAATCGCCTCTGGGGATAAGCAAAGCCCCGTCCTAAGGGCGCGGACTCTTAGATCATCCCATAGCCCCCGTCCACACAAAGGAGTTGGCCGGTAATGTAGTTGCTTTCGTCCGAAGCCAGGAACGCGAAGGCAGGAGCGATATCGTCTGCTTCTGCAAAGCGTTTTAAAAGAATTCGGTTCATATAGATCTCTTTGAGCTTTTCGTCACTCCGTATTTTCTCCGTCATGTCCGTGGCCACAATACCCAGGGATATTACATTGGCACACACATTGTAGCGCGCAAGCTCTCGGGCAATGCTTTTTGTCATGCTGATGATGCCCCCTTTTGCTGCGCTGTAATTTATTTGTCCAACCGTTCCTACAATCCCGGCCACGGATGTCACATTTATGATTTTACCACTTTTCTGTTCCTTCATATGGAGGCCCGCAGCCTGAGCGCACAGAAAAGCACCTTTTAGATGGATATCCACCACTTGATCCCATTGATCCTCTGTCATTTTGATCATCATGGCGGGACGGGTAAACCCAGCATTGTTGACCAGGATGTCCAGACGGCCAAATGTGTCAATGGCTGAATTAACCAGATTCTCTACCTCTGTTTTTTGTGCTACATCAGCTTTTACGGCAATGGCCTTGCTTCCCATTGACTGGATGGTCTCTACAACCTCGTTGGCTGCATTTTCGTTTGAGGTGTAGTTAACAACCACATTAGCCCCTTGTTTTGCCAAACCGAGGGCAACGGCCCTTCCTACACCACGGCTGCTGCCGGTCACTAAAGCTATTTTGTCTTTAAGTTTCATAGGTTACACCTTTCATTTTATCGCTGGGCGATTTTATTTTGTCCCGCCAAAGGCGGTATGGAAATACCCAATAGGAGAATAAAAGTGGCTACATTATAGTTACAATATAGTTACATTGCAACTTTAAAAAATATTGTTTTTTGTGTCAAGTGAAATCGAAAAAAAAGCGAATATGGTTCCATGATAGTTTCTTCAGTGCTGAACTTAGGGGCTTCGCCCCAATTGGAATGATGGAACAATGGAATTGTGGAATGATGGGTTTCAAGAAAACGGAATTCATAGTGCATCTTTTTGCATTGATTCTCTTGTTCTGATGTAGTATTTTGCGTGGCAAAAGAAGAAAATTGCTGCCTGATGAGTATCATCAAAAAATGTAGAAGCAACACTTTTTGTAGAAAGTGTTATTTTCCGCTTTCCATACCCAGTATTCCAATATTCCACTATTCCATCATTCCATGTGGCTCACAAAAGAATATGGCCACAAAAAACATTATAATTTCAATAAGTTGTAGTAATTCCGAGACGTAGAGTATGATAAAAGGGCTGTGTTGGCTAAAATGATTGTAACTCAGGTTCACGGTTGAAGAGAGATGAAAACTACACGGTTTTGAGATATTGAGGAGTGGCACTTTCCGCGTAACTGCTGCTGTTCGTGGATTCATCACCTATCTTAAGAGATATGAAGAGCGCAAAGCGACCAACCGTGAACCCAGAACCGTGAACCCAGAACCTGAATACTAATGATTTTGAGAATCGGTGAACCCTTAAACGACATTTC
>JAIVXD010000236.1:0-4574 GCA_048636195.1 Anaerolineales bacterium | reverse complement strand
ACTCCGTTACTCGCTCCATGATATTTCACTCAAGACATTGTATTTTTTTCCATAACTTTCTGCCCCTAAAGGCTGGATTATGGTGCGCAGGCCCAATAGTATTTCTGAAATACTTAAATTATTTTCTGACCTAATTTTCCATAATCCTTAACTACAGAAAAACCTTGTATCCTGTATTGAGCGCCTTTGCTAATCGCCTGGCCATATCTTTACCTATGGAGCGTTTCCCACTCTCCATTTCAGAAATATGGTGGGGTTTTACTCCAATTCTCTCTGCGAGTTCAGTTTGGGTGATTCCCTCACGGTCTCTGGCCCCCTGGAGAATATCTCCCGGTCCAAGTCCGGGGAAAGCCTCTTCCCATATTAACAAATCTTCTTCTTCACCGGGGATACTATATTGAACGCCAGCCAGTTCCAAAAACTTACTGAATGCAGATTTAACCCGATCTACTTCTTTTGCGGGCACTCGGATACAAACATCAGCAAACTCTTTTGTAATCGACTCCTTCATGTGTTCCTGCATACTTTATCTCCACAATCTCAAATTCATATTCAATGACCTTCCAGACAGCCACATAGGTTGGGGTCCCTTTTTTTAAATGACAATGGTAACAATCCTTTTTTCCTCGTATTCTCCCATAATTTGGCCACCTATCTCGCATAGGACCATATTTTTGAATTTCTGCAACAAGAAGATTAAGCCGTCTCCTGGGACTTAATGGCAACTTTTCTATCTGCTTTTGAATTTTCTTACTTAGTTTTACTGTCCAGCTCATTTGGTATAATTATACCTTTTTTTGGTTATAAGTCAACAGACAAAAAGGTAACATCTCAATAAATATGGGCATTCCGACTGCCTCCCCCTTTTGCAAAGGGGGAATGAGGGGGATTTTTCTAATACAGCCTGGACTTATTGAGAACTTGCTCAAAAACAGGATATGTACTTTGATTTACAAGATTAAAATAATCTCCCGCTGTAAGCGGGATTAATCTTGTCAAAAAAATAAACAACTAAACTTCTACGTCATGCCAGTTTATTTCCCATTTGCTATCATATCCAATCCGTATTGATAGCCTTTTTCCATACCGGACAGGTTCTTCTCTTCGGTTCCCTTTGGCACTGAGGAGGCGACCGCCTTTTTGAGTGCATCGCGAGAGACCAGTTGTGTAATGGCGATCACGAAACTCAACATAATGATGTTTGCCATCATCTTTACCCCCATCTCCTCGGCGAAACCCGTGGCTGGTATGGAATAGATTTTTATATCCTTCGGAGTAATCTTCGGATCGATTTTAACAAGGCGCGAGTCCGTAAAAAGATCACCCCCTTCGATCAATTTCGGGACATTTATATCGAATCCCTCCTGGGACATACACACCAAAACCTGGGGGTCCTCCACATAAGGATACTCGATGGTATCCGTGGCGATCACTACCTGTGCAGCACAAGCGCCACCACGGGCCTCAGGGCCGTAAGACTGTATGAGGGTAGCATTTTTTTTCTCGAAAATGGTTGCAGCTTTGCCAAGGATATTCCCGGACAGGATAATCCCCTGGCCTCCGAATCCCGTAATTATGATCTCCTTGTATTCGCTTTTAGTGGCCATCATCCCTCCTAACCAGCACAAGCCATGAACAAACGGATTTCAAAATTTGATATTTGGATTAGTTCATCAGTTCTGAAAAATAGGACTTTACTTAAGCTCGAAATTCGAAAATCGAAATCCGAAACAAATCCAAAATTCAAATGGTCAAATGCTCTAAACTTTATTGACTCTTTTTCAATATGGCACCGAAGATATTCATCAGTTCAGTAGCCTCATCTATTAAGTTCTTTCGATTATCTTCCTGTTCTGCTTCATTTTTATTCGTATCTACCAATCTCAACCAGTATCTGCTTTCCTTTGCTTCTTTCCGACAGATTTTGATTCTCATAATGAAGTCTTTCTTACTTAGGGATTCATTGGCCTCAATGTAATTTGCACCTACAGATCCAGAGGACCTGATCAATTGCTTCCCATCTTCAATGTTTCCTATTGTCTTTGGTAATTTCTTCACAAAGGCTCTGATCATCTTCGCAAACATTAAGGTGCGATCTTCCAAATCATAAGGTGGTTTCGAATTTCGGTGTTTTGTCATTTGAATTTGTTTCGAGTTTCGATATTAGGATTTCGAATTTGAGCTCGTGATTTCCAAAGGCCTTACCTGTTAAAGTGTACGAATTTCACAACTAATGTGATTATTTATTACTTGCTACCTCCTTTATGGGCCATATTGTCCCTTTGAGTTGGGACACAGTAGCAAGCCCCTCCAAAAAGGTGGGACGTTGAATGTCAACGAACTTTCCAAGCACCATTTTCTTTCCCTCTTCTATCACCGTTTCATCGGGATGCACGCCGTTTCTGATCACGCTGTTCTCCTTGTACAGTTTAGTCATCTCCAGGGCCCCGCCCAAACGATTGCGTCTTCCAAATGCCGTGGGACATGGAGCCATGACCTCCACAAAGGAAAAACCTGGTTTTATCAGGGCCTCGTGAAAGGATTGCGCGAGTCTCCTTACATCCACGGACAGCCAACGGGCCACATACACGGCCCCGCAGGCTGCGGCCAGTGAAGGAAGGTTCAAAGGGACCTCCGTATTCCCGTAAGGGCTGGTGGTCGTCTTTGCACCGATGGGGGTGTTGGCCGAAGTCTGTCCCCCGGTCATTCCATAATTCATGTTGTTCACACAAAAAATGGTGATATCGATATTCCTTCGGGCCGCGTGCATGAAGTGATTACCCCCTATTGAGAAGAGATCTCCATCGCCGCTGAATACAAAGACATTCAACTCAGGTTTGGCTAATTTCAGCCCTGTTGCAAAGGGAATAGCTCGACCATGGGTTGTATGAAAGGAATCGAGGTTAAGATATCCGGCCACCCTGCCGGTGCACCCAATACCGGAGACAATGGCAAGTCGATCATAATCGGTTCCCATTTTCTTCAGAGTAGTAATAGCGGCCGAAACGGCACTTCCAATGCCGCAACCCGGGCACCATATATGCGGCATGCGGGCTTCCCTTAGAAGCTCATCCTTTGGATGCCTGTGCGGTTCAACACTGGCTTTTTGTTTCATCTTTTTGTCCTTCCGCTTCCGAGCATACGTAAGGCTTCTTTTACGCCCTCAACGACCTGCCGTGGGGTATGGATTCCTCCACCAGCATGGGAAATCAGGTGCGTAAGGGCCTGGCCGGATGAGCACCTTTCCACTTCCAGGGAGATCTGCCCGAAGTTCACTTCAGGCACTACAAAGGCCTGCACCTTTTTTGCCAGTTTCCGTATCAGGTCCTCGGCAAATGGCCAGACCGTATTTAATTTCAAAAGGCCCACATTTATCCCATCCTCTCGCAGGCCGCGCATTGCCTTGAGAGCCGGCCTGACAGAAGATCCGTAAGTCACGATTACAATCTCGGCCCCATCAAGAAAGTAATCCTCATAATCCAAAATTTGATCTCTGTTCTTCCGGACCTTTTGGATCAGGCGTGTCATCATCGTTTCCTGCGTCTTGGCATCCATTCCAGGATACCCTCTTTCATCATGGGTAAGCCCCGTAACGTGAATCTTATATCCATCCCCTGCGTCAGGGAGAACCGGGATAAAAGAGCTGTCTGTTTTGTAGGGAAGATAGGTCTCAGGGGACTCCGTTGGCTTTTTTCGATTAACCACCTCAATCTCTTCGGCGGGGGGGATGGTAACACGCTCCAGAGTATGTCCCACAACCTCATCAGCCATAACCAGAACCGGCATGCGAAAGG
The DNA here is from genome assembly GCA_048636195.1 of Anaerolineales bacterium. Lineage (GTDB taxonomy): Bacteria > Desulfobacterota > DSM-4660 > Desulfatiglandales > Desulfatiglandaceae > 4484-190-2. The sequence continues at coordinate 780 of JAIVXD010000236.1, read as the reverse complement.
TCTCTGCGAGATTGAATGCCCTGATTGTAAAATTGAACATCTCTTGAGGGGAACTCGGGCAGATGGCGATGATTTCATAATGACCGTGTGAGCCCCAGCGGGCCTGCATCATATCCCCCTGGCTGCACAGGGTCGGAAGACCTGTCGAAGGCCCTCCTCTCTGGACGTTTACAATGACGCAGGGTGTCTCGGTGACTAAACCAAGGCCGATATTTTCCATCATCAGGCTAAAACCCGGTCCTGAGGTAGCTGTCATGGCCTTTGCCCCTCCCCAGGCGGCACCGAGCACAGCCGCAATGGAGGCTATCTCGTCTTCCATCTGAATGAAGATACCTCCCACAGCAGGAAGCCGTTTCGCCATTGTCTCTGCGACCTCGGTGGCCGGTGTTATCGGATAGCCCCCGAAAAAGCGGCACCCCACAGCCAAGGCACCCTCGGCACAGGCCTCATCACCATTAATAAAATGCTCTCCTGTTAAAACAGCCTCAGATGTCAACCTTTGTCCCTCACGTTTTTGAAAGTTTGAAGTGATCTAAAGTGATCTAAAGTGCCTAAAGTGTGGTGCCCTATCGGTTCTATTTTTCGTAAGTTCTCAGTCCGGGCATTCCGACTGCTTCCCCCTTTTGCAAAGGGGGATTGAGGCCTGCCCTGGCGCGACTTGGTGGCTATATGTCGTAACCTGACGAAGCAGTTATGCTCGATCAGCCTCTCTCACAATGTATCAAGGCCAGGTCTGGGCCAGGGGGGATTTTTTCTAATATAGCCAGAACTTATTGAGAA
>JAIVXD010000235.1:0-4591 GCA_048636195.1 Anaerolineales bacterium | reverse complement strand
GAATAAAGGAATTTTCCAAGGCCTGAGTTTCTGCCTCGCACATGGAATAATGGAATGATGGAATATTGGAAAGTCGAAGATCCCGTCTTTAGCGGGAATGGTTTTAAAGGAAGTTTTTCATTTATTAACAGCTTGAACTTCCTTGTCAATATGAATTTTACCAATAACCCATTTTACCATTTTCCCATAACCCAGTATTCCACTATTCCAATTCCAACATTCCAATTGGGGCGTAGCCCCTAAGTTCTTACCATAGGTGCGAACAAGGGGATGCACGGTTACAAATAAACCTTGCGCCTTATGCCTTTGGCCTTACGCCTGTACTTTCTCTATTTCTCCTCCAACTGCTCAATGAATGCCTCAATGTTGGTCTTGGCCTGCTCCTCGGAGTAACACCTCAGATCGCACAAGTCTCCGTTGACGGTAAGCACCGGTATTCCCAGTTTTTCACTTAATCTTTCCGGCATGCCGTAGCGATTGTTTGAATTATTGGGGCATGTCTTGGCATCGTGGAAGAAAATACCATTAAACTTAAACTTATTATAGCAATCCGTAATATATTGCTCTTTGAAAGGCTCGTCTCTAACGATAAAAAGCTCCGTGTATGCCACAGCCATGCTTTCAAAGGGTTCATCCGGATCAAGCTGGTCAAATATCCAGCTATTGCAGTAGGTGGAAGCCACCACACATGTTTTTAGAGAGGCAAACTGTTCGGACAGGGCTCTCAGTTTTCCCCAGATGGGCATTCCTTCCCAATAAAGCCGGTGCTTTTCTCCCTCTACTGCGGCTACACCGGTTTTGACTCTTTCCTGTAACTCTGGAAGAAGCTGTTCATAAAACTCAACTCCCTCCTTTGTGCCACGGGCAACCACGGCCGGACCCATAAGAATTGTTGCGTCGAAGAATGTCCATGGAGAGGGGATGGCCGCCGACGCTTCAAGACAAGCCCTCCAGAGCTCTGAAGTGCGCTTTGAATATCCCAAAGCCTCTTTAAAGCGATCCATGTCGAATTTTTCACCGGTCACCGCTTCAAGTTCGGGCACGATGTCTTCGATCTGGTTTGCAATATCTTTGATCACATAGTCCCGGATGCCTCCGATGTCCCTGTGCGTGTGCACACCAACGAGCGGAACATTAAACTCCCGTGAATACCAGGCAAACCAGTCCTGCACATCCCGGCACTGGTTGGTATTGAACACAAGCACGTCCGGCTTTGGAACCGATTCGATGTTATAGGCCATGGTCAGGGGAGTCTTTTTTTGGAGATAGGAACCTATGTCACACGTAAGGTAGGAACAGATGTCGGGCGAATAACCGAGTGCATTGGCATAGGGGATAAGGTCCGTTGACATGCGAGTAGAACCTAACATGGCCCCATGGTTCTCAGGGTAGTAGACCAGAAAACCCATGCCCCTTAGAAGTTCGGCCGGACCCACGCTCGTACACCAGGCGATTTTCTTGGATCCGGTCTTTGCCGCCTCGTCCATTTCGTAGAAATGATCAGCCATAAGCTTTCTGCAGGCCTTGGTTGCCTCTATCTTTTTTCTTGTAACTTTCTTTTCCTCGGACATGGTATCCTCGCTGTTTATTTAATTAAAAATCGAAAATCAGGCCATATTCTGCGCCACGATTTCGGTGATATCCATGATCTTTATCTTGCCGCGCTCCTCTTTGGGTATGGCCTTTGCCCCTTTTCTCAAATTGTCTTTACACGCGGCACAGCCGGAGACAATGATTTCCGCACCCACGGCCAGGGCATCTCGAACCCTTTCCGCGGCCATGTCCACCGCCATATCAGGGTTATTGGCCAACACACCACCGCCGCCACCGCAGCAGCGTGCCTGAAGCCTGTTTCTGGCCATCTCTACAAATTCAAGACCGGGGATCGCTTTCAGTATATTCCTCGGCTCCTCAAAGATCTTAAAGGCCCTTCCAAGGTCGCAGGGGTCATGGTAGGTCACCTTTTTGCCCAAATCTCCGTTGAATTTTATTTTCCCTTCAGTGATCAGTTTCTCGAGATAGTGCACGGAGTGATACACTTCCATCCCAAGGTCTCCTACATCCGGATAAATCTTTTTAAAGGTCTTGTAGCATCCGGCACAGGGGGTTACCAGTTCCTTGGCGCCTGAGGCCTTGATTCTTTCTATGACCTTCTTGGCATGTGGTTCAAATTCATCTGTCCCCATGAGGAACAGGGGGAAGCCGCAGCAGCCCTCTTCAGTGCCCAGGGTGGTGTATTCCACTCCGGCAGCATCGAGCGGCTTAAGCAGGCTTGGGACCATTTTCATATCCAGATAGCTGGGGACGCATCCCATAAAAAGGAATGTTTCAGCCTGGGATTTGAGCTGCCCCGTTTGGATTTTTTCCTTAAGGGGGGCGGGAAAAATATCAATCCTGTCGGCCTTGGCGCTTGCATAGACATTTCCTGTCTTGAAGATGTTGTCTCTCACTCCGAGTACCGGTTCAGGTGTGAAGCCGGCCTTATACAGCTTCTTGCGCACCCCCTCCACTATCTCGTCCACCTTTACCAGGGCAGGGCAGAAATAGGTACAGGCCTGGCAGGTTGTACAACTGTAAAAGGCCTCGGCCAGATCGGCTGACGGTTCTATGGTGCCGTTCAACAGATTAAACGCAAGAACATTTCTCCCCCGGGCGTTTCTTGATTCCCTGTGGGTTACACTGAAAGTAGGGCACCCGAGGCGACAAAAGCCACAGAATATACATGCAATAAGCTCATTATCCACCTCTTCACCAAAGGAATTGACTCCTTCCGGGTGATCAATCAGGGGCTGATAGGCAAAATGGTCGTAGATGTCATATTTCTTTTTCTCCAGTCCCATCTTGCCCGGATTGAGTATGTTATTGGGATCAAGGGCCTTCTTGATTGACCTCATAACGTCTAAGGCCGGACCGAATTGTTTTTCCATATAAGGGCTTCTCGCAAGGCCGGTTCCATGCTCAGCCGTAATTGTGCCGCCCATCTCAAGGGCAAGCTCAGCAAGCTCGTCGGCAGCCGGCCTTAGCCTGTCCCATTCAGCCTTGCTTCTCATATCAGTGACAAAGGTGGTGTGGACATTTCCGTCCCCAATGTGGCCAAAGGTTGTAAGTAGCAGATCGTATTTCTTAGATATTTCCTGCGCCCTTTTAATCACCTCGGGGATTTTTGTCGGAGGAATACCAAGGTCTTCAGATATGGCAACAAGCCTGTTACCCGGCTTGATTCGTGAGAGTGTTGGTACAAGTTTACCCCTTGCCTCCATTATCTCGCCGGCTTTAGCCGGGTCATCACTCCAGGTGAATTCCTGTACACCATGTTTCTTACATATATCCCCAATCCTTTCCATATCCTTAAGCACGGTTTCTTTGGCACCATCTGACTCAATAATCAGCATGGCCTCAATACCGCTTATGTCCCTCTCAATAGCCCCTTCCACGACCTTCAGGGCGTATTTGTCCATTATCTCACATGCAGTAAGCTGGATGCCTGAACCTATGATATCGGTAACTGTGGCTCCGGCCGCGAAAAGATCATTGAAAATTGCCAGGGCCAGGGCGTTATATTCCGGTACAGCCTGAATCTTTACGGTAATCTCAGTGATGACCCCGAGGGTTCCCTCGGAGCTGCAGAATACCCGGTTCAGGTCATATCCAAAGGATGATTTGGGGGTTTTAAATCCGGTTTCAATAACCGTTCCATCTGCCAGAACGACCTTGAGGGCCTTTACATAGTCCCTGGCCGTACCGTATTTGACGGCCCTGTGCCCGCTTGAATTAGTAGACATCATGCCGCCTATTGTTGCAATGGCCTCACTGCCCGGGTTGGGGGGAAACATCAGGTTTTGCTTAGCGAGCGCGGCATTGAGCTGGTTGCAGATAACCCCGGGCTCTACCCTCGCATAGAAATTATCCTTCTCAATTTCCAGGATATTGTTCATTTTATGGACATCCAGGAGAATGCCGCCTTCAACAGGGAGGGATGCGCCGGTTGTGGCTGTACCTGAACCCTGGATTGTAACAGGCACTTTTTCTTGATTGGCCAGTCGCATAATCGCAGAAATTTGCTCTGTGGTATGAGCAAAAACTACCATATCGGGTATTCCTTCATGGACTGACAAATCCCGGGAATATGAAAGACATTCAACACGGTCATCGAACACATTCTCAGGGCCAACAATCTGGGCGATTTCTTTAGTTATATCCATGGTATAACCTCCTGTTAGTGGGTCCTTGTCAAAGATACGGGAGAGGAAAAAATTTTATGCAAAAAATGCAAAAATTCTGTTTCTATGGGGGATAATGTGGCTACTAAATAGCTACAAAGTAACTATAACGGACGTGGCTAAAAATTGTCAAGAAAAAATCGAATATGCTGGAAAATTACAGCAGGGCCAGCAATTCTAATTTTGGCTTTAGGCTCTTATAAAAAATATTGTGCGCAAAATGGTCACAAATTTAGATTCCAATAGCGAAGCGCTCTGTTGCCAATAAATTCAGGAATTCAGGGATTCAGGGATTAAATTGAAGTGGTTGTTTTTAATTCCTCAATTCCTCAATTCGCAATTCCTCAATTCCGGTTTATCCGGGTTAGGAT
>JAIVXD010000234.1:0-4630 GCA_048636195.1 Anaerolineales bacterium | reverse complement strand
ACAGGATATCACGTGTTAAACAGTGGTAATCACGTAGTATTTAAAGAACCTTGGCCCAGACCTGATATGAGATCCAAAGTTTATATAGGCGAATATAATCATATCGCCGTAAACAAATCGTGTCAAGGGAGGGTGTGAGCCCAAATCCACCATCTAATAATCCGGGGTAAACCTCCGGCTGTGCCGGAGGTACTTGAGTTTCCTTTGATGTGTTGACCAAAAGATGTATTTGCCTGGCCCTTACAGAAAGGCAATTTCAGGAGGGGATTTTATGCAAGTTGGGTTTGTCTGTCAATTGGGAAAACATTCTATAGATTTTTAGGGGAAGGAACTAAATCCTTGTAAACCGAGAAAACCCATTTTTCAAAGCTTCCGCTTCGGCGAAATCTTTTGTATCGCCACCTCATGAGCGGCCGCATCTTGGTGCCGAGAACCTGCTGTAGTTTTCGTGCAGCTAAGAATCGGTATGCTTTCCCTTTCTCAAGCCGGTATTTTTCAAGTCCGCCGCTTCCAATAAACTGTGCCCACCCCGTGTAATGACACATCCCGCACATGCCGAATCCATCTGACATGAGCACATCCTCCATGAAACAGGTGGTGGGGCCTGGAAATCGGCTTCGGCCGATATCGTGAAGCGCTACAATGGCGCCCGGAACAAGATGAGGGAAGAATCCGTCCACGTCCGCCTTCACTCCCGGATAGCTGTGATCCCCATCTATCCAGAGGAGACGGATTGGGCGATTCCAGTCTTTGGCCAGTTCGGCGGAGAACTTGCGATGGATTTCAACGTTCTCTGAAATGCCGTTCTGCTCTAAAGTCTCTAAAAAGATTTCATAGCTTGGTCTGACTGCAGGATCGTTAGGGTTTGTGGGCGGGGGAAAATAGTCGCATGCAACAATCTTATTTTGAGCTGCCCAGCGTGCTCCCTTTGCCAAAATCATCGTCGATCGACCTTTAAAGCTGCCAATTTCCAAGATCTCGCCTTGAGCTGTTGGGATAGCAGCGGCAATGAAGAGAAGCCGCACTTCTCTTTTGTTGATTAAACCTTTGACGGATACGGCGGCTTTGCATTCTTCATCTATTGCTTTTCTAAACTCTGTGTTCAGCATTTCATTCATCTACCCTTCAGGTGCTGTTTATCACAAATACCTGGGTAAAAATAAGACAAAGATGATTGTATGTCAAAGATAATCGAGGGTGTGAGGGTGGGGCGTGGCCGGTTACAAGATCTGCTGATAGACTTCTATGTTTTTGTCAACCATGGCGTCGACAGAGAAGTTTTTCCTGGCCATCTCTTGACCCCGCCTGCCCATCTGTTTTGCCCGTTCGGGGTTGGCGAGCAAATCGATAATCCCTCCTGCCAGTGCTGCTGGATCAGCAGAGGCCACCAGCCTGCCGGTTTCACCGTCCCGGATGATTTCCGGAATTCCTCCCGCGCAGGTGCCAACAACCGGTTTGCCCAGTGCCAGTGCGTCTATAACGGCGGTTCCCAGCCCTTCCTGGACGCTGCTCATGACAAAAAGGTCGGCAATTTGATAAAATGAGCCAACATCCCTGCGAAATCCGGTAAAAATAAGTTTCTGCTTTAGCCCCAGGGAGGCGGCCAGGGATTGAAGCTCAGGCATCAATTCGCCACCTCCGACGATGAAAAAGCGAGCAGTAGGGATTTTGGCAAGGACGAGCGGAATCGCCCTGACCAGATATTTCTGCCCTTTATGCCCTGCCAGATGGGCGACGTTGACCACGACGTGCTCATCCTTCCTGATGTTAAATTCAGCAATGAGATGGTCTTTGGGGGAAGACGCAAATCTTTCCGGATTGATACCGCTGTGCACCACAAAGATACGCTGTGCAGGGATACCATCAGACACCAGAACATCTTTGATCTTATGAGAAATTGCAATGTAATAGTGGGCCATAAAACGGTATTTGAAGCCGCTTAAGTGGAGAAAACTATGGCGAAAAATGGAAAAATCCACCCGGCGGGAAACCAGAAGCCTGGTTTTTGTGCCGAAAGAGGCAAAAAAAGCGAGGGTGTGCGCATGGGAGGTATGGGAATGGAGGATGTCGTACCTGAATCCTGTGATCAGCCTCCTGATCCGGTAGCTGGCCAACAGGTCTACCTCTCCGTGCATGGCAATGGGAAAGACCTCAATTCCCGCGTTTTTTGCCCTTTCTTCCATGGCGGAGCCGGGCTGGCAGGCCAGATGGGAGATGATATTTCGCTTGTTGAGCCCCTGGAGAAGATTCAGGAGTTGCTGTTCCCCGCCTCGCCAGGTTTTCTCAGTATTGATATGAAGAATTTTCATTAAATAAACCTACCCCAAAATAGCCCGATTTGAAAGGATTATGTGCATAGCAGCCGAAGAGAATATACCCGAATTCCCATAAAAACACTATATATTGAGGCTATTACTTGTTTGACACACAAGCCCCATTTCTCTATAATCCCTCCATACAAAAGGAAATACTGTTATTTCTGAAATGTGGCTGGATTCTTGATGAATGCATCAGCGGAGAAAACATATGGTTCTTATCATTTCGGCTCATTATGGGATCTGACTGACCAATATATGGGCCAGCTCATTCGACTCTTTAATACCCCCACTAATGCTGTTGACTCGCCCCTTGGGGGAAGAAGCTCTGTGACAATTGCTCAACTTGAAGGGATAGGATCGGTTGTGATCAAGCATTATACCCGTGGTGGGATTATCCGGCATATAGTAAAGCGAAGCTACGTAAAGTGGGGGAAAACGCGTTCCCAGCTTGAGTATGAGGCGTTGCAGAAGGTGGGGAGTCTGGGCGTAAATGTCCCCGAACCGATTGCTTATGCATACCAGGGCAGGTTATTTTACAGGGCCTGGCTTGTAACGAGAGAGATTAACCCACAGAAAACACTTGCCGAACTCAGTCGTATAGATGAGGGGCAAGCTCGGATTGCAATGAAAGAGGTCGTAATTCAGGTGGCCACTCTTATCAGGAATAATATACATCATGCCGATTTGCATCCTGGCAATGTACTGGTGGAAAACGCTGACCGGGTATTTATACTCGATTTTGACAAAGCCGCTCTTTCACGGGGAAACAGGAATAAATTGCGAGATAAATATTTAAGGCGTTGGCGACGCGCAGTAACCAAACATCGGCTGCCTGGGATGCTCTCTGAAATGATGAGTGCAGGGCTCCGGAGTGATTGATAACGAGACAGGTATGTCCGAGATTTCTGTAAAAACACCACCTTCTGATTCTTCAATTTTGATCATTCTGATGGGGTCTCTTGGGGATGTGGCGCGGGGCCTCTGCCTGGTATCTCATATCAAAAAAAATCTGCCGGAAAGCAGGATTACGTGGCTTGTGGAGCCTAAGTGGGTTGAACTGGTGAAGCTTCATCCCCGGATTGATAAAGTGGTTGTCTTTAACCGGCCAAAAGGGGTTTTAGCGGTATGGGATTTATATAAGGCTTTAGGCCAGGAACACTTTGATATTGCCCTCGACCTTCAGCGCCATTTTAAAAGCGGGTTTTTCTCCTGGCTTTCAGGGGCGAAAAGAAGGGTTGGTTTCAATCGACGCAATGCAAAGGAGGTTAACTGGCTTTTCAATAATGAAAGAATTGAGTACTTCAGTGATGAATTGCCGAAATTGCGCCATTACCTGAAGTTTACAGAATACCTTGGACTGCCTGTCCCCAATTCGCTGGATTTTGGACTTGCCTCGCTCGATTTAAGGCCGAATGCACCAAATATCATTTCTGGCGTAAAAGATCCCATTATTGCCGTTGTGATTGGGTCCTCCTGGGAGTCAAAAGACTGGTTTTTTGAAGGGTATTATGGGTTATTGAAAGATTTGCTTTATTCTGAAAAGATGCAGGTAGTGCTTCTTGGTGATGGTTCCCAGGTGACATCCGCTCTCCAGCTTGTGAGAAAGCTCAGTGCCCCGGGATTGATCAATCTGGTTGGCAAGACATCTCTTCTTGAACTTGCCGCTGTACTTAAGTCGGTTGCGGTTGCTGTTGGACCCGATTCGGGACCGTCTCATGTTGCGGCAGCAGTGGGGACTCCGTATGTGTCACTTTTCGGCCCAACATCCCCGGGGCGAACCGCACCCTATGGAAGTGAGAACCTTGTGGTCCAATCCAGCGTAGACTGCGCACCCTGCTATAAGAAGCAATGTCCTGGCCTTGACAGGATCTGTATGCGAAAAATCAGTGTTGAAAAAGTGAAGGAAAAGCTTTCGGAAGCACTTGAGATGGGTAGTATACCCTAACCCGGGTAAACCGGAAAAGTGCCTAAAGTGAACTAAAGTTTGAAGTGCCTAAAGTTAAGGAATCGCTTCGCTCCATAGATTTTACAAAATAGCTAAAATCCTTTACTTTAGTTCACTCTAGACACTTCACACTTTTTTGAGTTCTGATTTTACTTTTAAATTTTTTGCACGTTTTAAGCAGGATTTTATCGCTAAGGGCCTAACGGTGCAAACCCTATGGAACTAAAACCTAAAACACTTCTGGTCTATTGCCCCAATTGGGTCGGTGATGTTGTAATGGCGACTCCCACGTTTCAGTGCCTGAGGCAGAACTTTCCTGAAGCTGAAATTATAGGAGTTATAAGAAATTATGCGAGGGGTGTTGTTG
>JAIVXD010000233.1:0-4649 GCA_048636195.1 Anaerolineales bacterium | reverse complement strand
ACCCTTACGTGGCATCTATATTGAGGTTTTTCGAAGCTGAGATGATTAGCAAACATCTTGATCGGCTTATGTCAAAAGGACTGGTGACAAAAAAAGACGGGAAGTTTTTTCGCGCGTAGAAGTGAAAATCGAAAGCCTGATGGATAATGCCCCGGGAGAAAAGGTTGTTTTGCCTCCATGCCAGAGGTTAACCGGAAGTCGGCATTCAGTATGCTTATTATGAACTGTTCCCAACCATCTGTCTACAGTTAGACTCTGTGGCGAAAAACATCACCACGGCAGCCAGAATGGACCACCCAATCATGAAAGCAAATGCTGCCTGGTATGCATCAAGAGAATAGATGCGCACGCCGTTTTCCAGGACCCCGTCCCAGTTTCGGTCGAGGATCAACCCCATAAGAGGTTGTAAAATCATTGGCCCAAACATCACGCCCATGTTACAGACGCCGGAAACCGTACCAGCGAGCGGTGGTGGAACCGATTCTTTGATAAAGGCGAACCCAATTATCATCACACCGGAAGCAAACCCCACGATCGTAACCAGTGCTATTAAAGCCCAAATCGGTAGTGCAGGGGTGTAAAGTAACAAAAACCACCCGGCACTTGCAATGATGGTCCCTGCGAGATAAAGAGGCTTTCTACGTCCGATTCTATCTGACAGGGCCCCTAAAGTAGGCCCCCCAACTGCCCAGGTCAATAATAGCGTTGAAGTTATTGCTGCGCTTTCAGATGGAGACAGACCGTATTGGGTGGAGAGAAATGGCACACCCCACAGCCCGGAAAATGCCAGCAGAGGCCCCACAACTCCACCTGGAGCCAGGGTTAAAATCCAGGTATTTTTGTACCTGAATACCGTCCCCAAGCCTTCCAACAGTGACGCCGTAGAGGAATCAGCAGCGCTGCCTGTTGTTGCAGCAAAGCTTTTGTAACCCTTATCCGTGGGATCATCACGCACTATCAACCAGATCGCTGCTGTTCCCATCAGTGTCACTACTGCCGAAACGAACATCACCGGCCGCCATCCAAAATGATCCATCATAAACCTCAACGGCACACCGGCTGAAACTGCACCTGCAATGCCGCAGAAAAGAGCCAGGCCGCTCGTCAAGGCAAAACGTTTGGGGTGGAACCAGTTCGTCGAGAGTTTGAGTGAGGAGACATAAGCTACTCCCACCGATCCGCCGATGAGCATCCGGCCAAAATTGGCCAGAATAATGTTCGGCGCTGCAGCGAAGAGAAATGTTCCAAGAGCGGCGATGAGGGCACCGGCTGATAGTAGTTTCCGGGGCCCCCAATGATCGGCAAGAATGCCTGTGGGCACCTGCATGGCAACATAGCTGTAAAAGTAGAAGGCCGAAAAGTTGCCCAAAGCCGCAGCGCCGATGTTAAAATCAGCCATCAACTGGTCGGTCATTACGGCCGGAGCAACCCGATGGTAGAAGCCCGTAAAATACAAAGCTGCCCCCAAGCCCCAAACGACCCATGCCTGGTATGCCGGTGGATATTTCCCGTTATTCATATAATCCTGCCGTAGAATCGAAGGAATGAAAACAGTACCTATAGAATATAAAATCAGAATTTATAAGATACGATTATCCGGGTATGGCTCTGCGTCAGGTCCCTGCCGTTAGAGCCATCGTATTCGCTGGTTCTGTTCGCATAAAACAGCTTTACCATCAACCCTTTCACCGGCTTGTATACCAGTGCCAGGTCCGTCTCCCTGGCATTGGTGAGTGCCGTGAGGTCAGAACCAACCCCTGAGATCTTTCCTATTGATTCGGATTTCCCGTAGTTTGCATAGCTTGCCATGAAGGCCAGATTCCTGAGAATGTTGTATCTGAAGCCGATCTTGAAGGCATTCACGCGCTTGCGATACTCGTTCCGGGAGAAGATCGAGCTGGTATAGGCCGGGTCTCCACCCCAGGCATTGAGCATTCCCGTGTCACCGGTAGAGTTGTTATAGGCACCGTAAACCAGCCATTTTTCGCCCTGAAGGGCCGCTTTGACGCCAAACAGGTTGAAATCCAGCTCACCCGCCAACGAATCTCCCACGTCCTGCTGCCTCAGGTATTGTGCCGCCAACTTCAGATTGCAGCCTTTCACCGGAAATCCCATATCGCCCTGAAGCAGAAAATTGTTGGCGATATCGTAGGCGTAGTAATTCCACAAGGAGATCCTGGTTTTTTTAAAGCCGGAATAGGTTGCGCTGAAAACAGTGATGCCGCTGGTGTCAGGTGCCCCCTCGCCCAATGTGATCTTGCTGATTTTATGGAATTCCGCCTGCCCTATGAGGGCCGGGTTAACCGCGGCGCCGGCCGTGCCCGTTCCCTCGCCGATCAATCCGTAGTCTGTCATGGCGCGGGCGCCGAAGGACATCTCGGTCACCTGGGCAAGGGAAAACTCGAAATCGGAGAGCGCCGTTGTGCTCACACCGAAGGCGGTATGGAAGTTGGGCATGGTGCTGTATGTGATTGTGGTCAGCGGTGTTTGATAAAGTTGACGCCCGAGATCCACCGTGAATTTTTCCCGTTTGTAGCGCAGATATCCCTCGCCCATAAGGGATTTCTCCGAGCCGTCGTTGGTGACAAACAGGCCCCGTGCTACCTTTTCGCCGGAATCGAAATCCGTAAGGCCGAAAAGATCACCGGCGTTATAGAAACCTATCCCCAGTTGCAGATGATTCCAGTAGGGCGTGGAATATTTCAGCTTCACCAGATATGCGGTGCCTGTTTTCGGATCATAACCGTTGCTCTTGGCACCAAGAACAGAAATGGCCTTTAGCTCAGCGTCGATCTTGCCGTAATCCTTCCCTTCATTCGACTTGAGTTCCATAGCCGAAAGAGGAGAAGACAGGAGGCAAATTGCCAGAAACAATCCCAGAAACTTCACAGCGTTTTTCGCTCCGATAATAATACTTTGTATTTCGTGTTGGGAGAATAGATGAATTGGCTTTGTGCGTCAATATCGGATTTCTGTTTTGGCGGAATCACAAAAATCGTTGACTGTTCAAATCATGCCTTGACAAAGTGGAGACCATCTCTATATTAGTGGCAATTCGAAAAATGCCTATTCATTGAGATCCAGAAAATCAGACCTTTTGGCCTGGTTATTTTTTTGGGTTGTTTTATATGTTGGAAAGGAAATTGTTCGTTATGGATAGATGTAAACACGGCCTACTTAAAGAACAATGCAGCATTTGTATGAGAGAGAATTTGAAGCACAGTATTCAGGGCGCGCGCACTATTAGTGGTAAAGCTAAGGAAGTAAAACACCCTTAAATTTTTCTCTTAGGGCTTGCGAAAAAATAACTTCGCAGAATTGACGCCCAGATTTAGGTCAGATTTGGCTACACTGATTGAGCAAAATCAGAGTAACAGCCCTGTCTCAAAACCAGGAAAGGCACTCCATCGTAATTCGATGGAATGCCTTTTTTCTGCGTAGAAGAGTGAGCTATACTATTAGACTACACTGACATTTACTGCGGCAGGGCCTTTTTTGCCGTCCTCTATGTCAAAGGTAACCTGGTCACCTTCTCTTAGAGACTTAAAACCGCTTGCATTGATACCCGAATGATGAACAAATACGTCCGGACCGTCTTCTTGCTCAATGAAGCCGAATCCCTTTTGGTCACTGAACCATTTTACGGTTCCATTTGCCATAATGACACCCTCCTTTCCAAAAAATTCTCATGGTCCCAAGCTTCAGGTTGCCACTTTTGACAAATGAAACTTTCCATCAAAACGAAACCACTCTACCAAAAAAAGCGCATACTTTTATTGATTTATCCAATGATAAAACCGTACCCGGATAAAATCAAGTTATTTTTTGTTGTAAATCGCTTTTTGAGCAGGGGAGTGCCTAAGTTTGCACAAGATCAAAAAAAGCCCCTGAGAAAGGAGGCTAACTCAGGGGCAGGGGTTGAGGTTAATAAAAAAGGTTACAGACGTTTACAGGTAAATTCTCTAAAAAAAGTTAGGCTGATCGTTAATCATCCAACTCGTTCATCCAAATAATGGCTTCCCACGATGCCGTTTTCTTCCCGGTGCAAACCTCATTATTTTGTTTAGGAAATTGCCCGGTCTTGAGATTCACGCACACCCGAGAAGCTCTATTATCTGATTTTCTTTATGTTTTTAGTACCTAACCCACCTTCGAATTCTGGTTAATCCTACCTTTTAGATACAATCAAGTATAATTATACATACATTATAGTCTTTGTCAAGGTTTTTTATATAATTTAAATATATTTTATATAATTTGTGTATATAGTTGTTTAGAATTAAGATTGTACTATATATTGTGTTGGTTCTCTTTTAGCCGGGATATATGAACTGAGATGATTTTTGGAAATAGAGAAGGATTTAGCTGAATCACCTAAGTACTTGATATTACTGTGGCGGGGTGATTCCGTTACTCGTAATGGGGCGACTTCCCGTCATGTCTGGCGGGACGTTCTGACCAAGGATTCGATAAACTGACTACTTTTTCTTCTTTTAATTTTGGCTTCTCTTTTCATGGCAGAGGATCTATCGGGATGCTTCTCTCTGAAAACCAGTTCCCATGGTCTTTTAGCCTTTGTGTACTTTGAACGTCCTCCATTATGCCGATTAATCCTTTCATCAAGATTCTGCGTGGAACCAACATAGTAG
>JAIVXD010000232.1:0-4655 GCA_048636195.1 Anaerolineales bacterium | reverse complement strand
TGGCCAAATAGATGTATTTTCAAGACGACTAAATCCGAAATCCGAATATCGAAATACGAAACAATATCAAAATTCGAATATCAAATGACCAAAACATTTCGGGAACTTATACAAAATTTACAGGATATTGACATGTTTTGAATTTTGGATTTATGTCATTCGTATTTGTTTCGGATTTCGTATTTCGAGCTTCGGATTTCCAGAAAATTAAATAAACAAATAAACTCTATTCTTTCAACGTGTTATCTCTTTAAATGACTTAGTCTTGCTATTCATACAATCACGCTTGACAAACCAGGCTGAAAAGATGAGACTAAAAGAATGGAAGAGCACAGAACAGATCTTCCAAAACCCAAATCTATCAGCGGAAAAAGGAATATCCCGCAGCCGCTTTCGTCTCAAATACACCTTCATCTGACCACCCTTTTTCCACCCAAACAGAAAGAGCTCGTATTAAAGAAGCTTCGACGAGACCCCTTTACCAAGTTAGAGCGGGAGTATTACTCAAGGGTTGTGAAAAAAAATAAAAGCCTTAGCCAGCAGCGAGATCAGGGAAATAGCGATTATACTCACAAACAAAAGTCCTTGACATTTGGAGATTCCCTGCAGTCCGGCACTCAAAAAACAGCTGAGTGCCGGACTGCAGGGAGCTTCATTATCGACAAAAATATAAAACCATGAAGCAAGGAGGAATAATTATGAGAAGAACGTCCATTGTCGTTTTCATGGTAGTTGCCACGATCCTGATATCCTGGTTAATGATGCCGGATTCGATGTTAAATGCTGAAGAAAAACTAAAGTATTGTTGCTCTGCCCAGGTTTTTGAGGCATTTGAGACAGAAAGATTAGATGCATTTACCAAAGCAACCGGGATAAAGGTGGATTTGTATATTGCCTCATCTGCCATATGTGTAAATCGTCTTATGAATAGCTTTTGCGATATCGCCAGTACTGCACGAAGGCTTCATTATAGCCACAAGGAAATGGGATATGTGGAGACCCCCTGCTGTAGAGATCCCTTAGCTGTTATCACCAACGCCAAATCTAATATTAGCACTCTCTCAAAAAAACAGCTTCGGGAGATCTTTGGGGGAGATATCACCAATTGGAATCAATTGATGGGCCCTGACCAGCCTATCATTTTGGTTATCCCGGGAAAAGACACAGGTGCCTATAAAAATTTCCGCCGCTTTGCTATGAGACACAAAGACATCAGGTATGATTTTATGACATACAAATCCACCATGGTCATGAAGGCGGTCGAATGTTTTCCTGGGGCTATTTCATTCATAACAAAAGGGGCTGTTTTAAAACACAAGGCTATAAAGGTCATCAAAATAGATGGGATTTCGCCGAGCCATAAAGACTACCCTTTATCTCAGGTATTTTCCTTTATTACCAAAGGGAAGCCTGTAGGCCCTGCAAAGGCATTTATCAATTTTGTAATGTCCAGTAAGGGGAAAGAGATCATAAAAAGGAGGGGCATGTTTCCTATTCAATGATGAGGGCATGAGGTCTCGAATTTGTTCTAAGTCTGAAGGAGCAAAGCGATGAAAATGAAAACGATTCTATTTGCACTCAGTCTTTTATTGGCCTTGGGCGTTTCCTTCATACTATTCCAGGATAACTGGGTGGCCCGGTCCGCCGAAAAAGAGAATTACTGTTTCACCTGCCATACAAACGCCCGGAAGCTGATACAGATCACCAGAGAGATTGCCAAGGCCAAAAAAGGCAAACCCAGTGCATCTGTTGAATCCGAAGGGGAGGGGTGAGGCGGTGAAGTGGAGCCGTTGGCTCCGCACGAAAAGGTGTTTGTTGACAGTGAAATAGCTGAAGACGAAAACCATGGCGAACTTTCCTGTGAAGAATGCCACGGCGGCGATCCAAACGAGCCTGACTGGAAAAAAGCCCATAAAGGCGTGGTCAAAGACCCATCTTATCCGGATCCTTCCGAGACCTGCGGATCATGTCATGAAGAAATTGCAGCAAATTATCAGAAGAGCCTGCATATCAGTCTTTCTCCCTATAAAAAGATGATAGACAAGCGGGCCAACCCCGCAAAGGAAATACACGCAAAGGTGGATGCAGCCAGGGAATCCCACTGCAATTCTTGCCACAGCAGTTGCGGCCAGTGCCATATCAGCCGACCTGAATCAGTGGGAGGGGGTTTATTGGAAGGTCATCTCTTCCAAAAAAGACCACCCATGCAGTTGGTCTGTACGGCCTGCCACGGGAGCCGTATTGAAAAAGAATATCTTGGTAAAAACAAGGGCCTTAAACCGGACATCCATAAAGAAAAATACTTTAAATGCACCAAGTGCCACAAGGCAGATGAGATGCATGGGGATGGCAATGATTATGCTAATCGATATGAAGTGGAAAACGGTCCCAGATGCTTAAACTGTCATGAGGCCATCTTTGATGCAAAAGCTAAAAATGTCAGAAACCACTGGATTCACAAGGATCTGGTGAGTTGTAATGTCTGTCATTCCCAGCCCTACAAAAACTGTTATTCATGTCATTTTGGGAAAGACAAGCACGGCTTTACGTATTTTAAGACCGAAGGGTCTCCGATCAACTTCAAGATTGGCCTGAACCCCCTGCGCTCTAAAAAAAGGCCTGAGAAATTTGTCACGGTTCGCCATGTTCCGGTGGATCAGGACTCCTTCGAGTTTTATGTAAAGGACGGGCTCAAGAACTTTGATAAACTTCCCACATGGAAGCTGGCAACCCCTCATAATATCAGACGCAAGACACCGCAGAATAAAACATGCAATACATGTCACGGAAACAATGACCTGTTTCTGCTTAAAAAAGACGTAAAAAACAAATATCTGAAGGCAAATAAAGACGTTATCGTGCCCCCGGATCGGATTCCCAAAAAGAGACGGGATGACTAAAGGGTGCGTGACCACGAAGACCTCTTTCCCGCGAATGGGTGAGGGCTTTGTGTTCATCTTTTTTATGCTGAAGATGATAGCCCATGGGCCATCTAAAAATTATCCAAGGAAAGGAGGTGAGGAGGTAGGCGGATTAACAAGTGCTGTCTTGTAGTAAAAGCAGGCAGCAGATTGTAACTTTCAAGCATGAAGGAGGTAGTGCCATGAAGAGATATTCTCTGTTTGCATTTGCATTAGCAATAATTTTTACTCTGGCTTTGACCGTTCCCATGGCTGTTGCCGAGGACATGACGTCCAAGGACCTGGTATCAGAAGCCAAAAAAAGTATCTGCGAGGTGTCAGTCTCTGATGCCAAGGCCCTGCTTGACAAAGGTGGATATGTTTTCTTGGACTGTCGCACGAGCAAGGAATTCAAGATGGGCCATATCCCCGGTGCCATGAATATCCCCCGGGGATTACTGGAGTTCAAGATTGCAAAGAAAATACCGGACAAGAATGCCAATATCGTCATGTACTGTAAAACTGGTGACCGGGGCTGCTTAGCCACGTGCACCCTTTGCAGGATGGGATACAAAAACGTCAAGAACGTGGACGGGGGATGGAAGGCATGGGAAAAGGCAGGCTATCCCATTGAATAAGTTATCCGTTTATCTAAGAACAAAGGGGCACCATGATTTGAGGTGCCTTTTTTCTTGGTGCGGTAGGCAGGCGCATAAATTCTTACCTTTGGGCTGGAAAAGCAGGCACAATATCTTATGTAATGAAAGTGTATTTCAATAAAACCCAATCCGGTTGAAAACAACACTCACTCTGAGTTTCTTACAGGGCAGAGTCTGTTACCCTTTGCGAGAAGCCCTCTCAATGGTGTTTAATAAAAAGACCCTCTGGCCTTCAAGGTAAAAAAGGGTGTAATGTATGAAAATTACTCGCAGGGATTTCATCAAAAGCTCTCTTATTCTGTCCTGTGCCCCTGTCTTCTCTCCGATCTCCCTGTACGCTAAGGCAAAAGATAGAGGGCAATTTCATCCAGCCTATTATTGGTCAGAAAAAGAGGGCAGGCTTGATCTTAAGTTGGAGGAAGCCTATGCCATGTTCGAGAATTGCCGCTTTGTCCCCGGCAGTGCGGGGTGAATCGGTTAAAAGGCGAAAGAGGCTTCTGTCGTGCCCCGGCCAGACCCGTGATTTTCAGCACACACCCCCATTTTGGCGAAGAGATATCCCTGGTGGGCCGAAATGGGTCTGGCACCATCTTTTTCTCCAATTGCAATCTCCGCTGTGTCTTCTGTCAGAACTGGCCTATCTCCCACGAGGGAAAAGGAAAAGAGCTTCAGGATGATGATTTGGCGAGCATGATGATCAAACTCCAGAAGATAGGCTGCCATAATATCAATGTGGTTACACCCACTCATGTGATGCCAAATATCCTCAATGTTAAGGTCTGCTCTTGAGTGCGCCGATTAAAACCGGCGGGCAGACAAAAACTCGTTGCGCTTATTCGAACGGGCATTCACCGATATTGTCAGAATGAACGAAACCGCTTTGCGGTAGCTTAAAATCATGCTTATGAGAAATGTGTTTACCTTTTTGGAAAGATGTGCAATATGATGGGTGTAAAATTAAGCGAAGATCAACTCGATACTTTACCTAATAGCATTTTTCATGCCAAACCCGCGGCTTAGTTCATCATTGTTTTATCAATAATCCCGCTCCGAAATATCACAATCTGATTTTCTGATACGGCCAGAGCTTGACGAC
>JAIVXD010000231.1:0-4655 GCA_048636195.1 Anaerolineales bacterium | reverse complement strand
GGCTCTGCTTTTCCTCGGAGTTAAGGGAATTCGCCTTGGGCCGACACTTCCGGCGTTTGTGTCTCCTACTGTCCTAAATGTTTTGGTGGATAAGTTTGATATCAAACCGACTGGCGAAGTTGAGGCAGATATTGAAGCAATGATGGCCGGGAATTAAACTGGAGAATTGTATGGGCGGGGATAAACCCCGTCCATACAGGGAAAAAACGAGGACCTTCGCAGGGGCAGTGCTTATTTTTCGATTGAAACAGACGTGAAACAATAAATCTACAAAAGGAGGGAAAAAAATGGCACAAAATCAGCAACAATCGGGTGCAGTAACGGATACAGGGGATACCAAGAGAGAAGCTGCTGCATTTATTACCTCCAAAGACACCCTGGATGGGGCTTATCCCGGTATTATCTTAGGTATCAATTCGCTCAGACTGGGAATGGACGCTACGGTTTTTTATACCTTTATGGGAATTAATGTTATCCGCAAGGAATGGGCGGAAAAAGCCAAGTTCCAGCCTCCGGGCTTCATGGGTGCTTTGCCTGGAATGTCAAACGTAGCCACGTGGATGATGAAGGGTAAAATGGAAAAGGCCAACATACCGTCTCTTCCGGACCTGCAGGAGATTGCCAGCCTGGAAGGTGTAAAATTTGTGGCCTGCAAAATGACAGTAGACATGATGGAGCTTAAACAGGACGACTTCATAGACGGAGTTACCATTATGACCGCTGAGGACTTCTTGAAGTATGCCAAAGATTGCAAAGTTCTTCTATATACCTGACCCATTGATATCAAAATAGTGTCGCTTTCTCCATGAAGGATATGGGTTATTGAAGACTAAACACTTAAACGGGTTCATGGCAGATCCAATAATCAATCTTCAATCGAAAACCGAAAATCGAAAGGGGAATAATCATGAAATGTCCTGGACAGGACAGCCAATACTGGAAGCCGGGGGCTATTTTCGAAGTTAAATGTCCAAAATGCGGAAATGAGGTGGAATTCTTTAAGGACGATCCAACCCGCAAATGCCCCAAATGCGGCCACCGTTTCCTCAATCCCAGCCTGGATTTTGGCTGTGCATCTTATTGTCAATATGCCGAGCAATGCATTGGGAACATTCCGCCCGAACTCCTTTCACAGAAAGAGGATCTCCTAAAGGACCGGGTTGCCATTGAGATGAAGCGCTATTTTAAACAGGACTTCAAGCGCGTAGGCCATGCCATCCGGGCGGCCAGGCATGCCGAACAGATCGGTAGGGAAGAGCGTGGCAACCTGGCCGTCATCCTGTCCGCCACATATCTCCATGATATCGGAATCAAGGAAGCCGAGAAAAAACACCCCGAATCCTTTTCCCGGTACCATGAAGAAGAGGGAGTGCCTATTGCCAGGGATATTTTGACCCGGTTGAAGGCCAAAGAAGACTTGATAAATGAGGTATGCGATATCATAGGCCATCACCATCATCCGGGAACAGAAGAAAACACCAATTTCAAAAGCGTTTATGATGCAGACATGATTGTCAACTTAGAGGAAAAGAAAAAGAAAAACCCCACGGATTCAAAGGAATTGTCCGGTGTTATTGAGAAATCGTTTCTGACCGAAAGCGGACGTAATTTAGCAAGAAAGGTGCTTTTATAGCATAAAAAAAATTGAGGAATTGCGAATTTTGGAATTTAGGGATTAATCCCTCAATTCCAGAATCCCTGAACCCTTAAATTTTCAAGTCTGATATTTCAGAATTTTTTAAACTTTAGGCACTTTAGACACTTTAGTTCACCCTGGCCCAGACCTGGCATATAGAATTTGTGATTTGTTCCATCAATCAGGAGTGCAAATACCGGTAGACACTATTGCATCCGATAACATAGCGCCAGGGCAGGCTTTAGGCACTTATTATAAAAGGAGTATACAATGAAAGTAATGCGGAAAATAATAGAAATTGACGACGAGCTTTGCGATGGGTGCGGTGAGTGCGTACCCGAGTGTGCTGAAGGGGCCATACAGATTGTAGATGGCAAGGCCCGCCTTGTTTCAGAAAGCTACTGTGACGGGCTTGGTGCCTGCCTGGGTGAATGTCCTAATGGTGCCATCACCATGGTAGAGCGGGAAGCAGAAGATTTTGATGAGGAAGCGGTGGAGGCTTTCCTGAAAGAAAAGGAAGAAAAACCTCTCGATATCCCTCTGGCCTGTGGCTGCCCGTCAACCCAGGTTCAAACCTTTGTTCCTAAGGCCTCGTCCCAAGAGGCGATGGATGACACTGCACAGCCCAGGACTGAATCAACTTTATCGCACTGGCCGGTCCAGATAAACCTGGTACCACCCATCGCTCCTTTTCTCAAGGGAGCCGATCTTTTGGTAGCGGCAGACTGTACACCTACTGCCTATCCCAATTTTCACCAGGACTTTCTTAAAGGAAAGGTTTTAATGATAGGATGCCCAAAATTCGATGATGTGGAGGAATACATCCAGAAATTCACCGAAATCTTCAAGATTGCTGATATCAAGAGTGTTACGGCCCTGGTAATGGAAGTGCCATGCTGCTCAGGCCTCCCGGTGATCCTCCAAAGGGCAATGCAGGCTGCAGGAAAAGCAATCCCTGTTGAACAGATCGTGATCAGCACCCGGGGAGATATCCTGAAAAAAGAGAAATTAGCCGCATAAGTTCATTTGAGATCCTCTCCCCAAAGGGCAAAGCCGATTGTGCCCAGAAGCCCGCATGAAAAGGCAACCAGGAAATTAAGGGCTGGCCCGATCAGCCACAGGAAGGCTCCGCCAAAGGCTGCCACTGAGACAATCACATCACGCAAAAGATAATAAAGCCCGAACATGGCCGCCTTACGGTCTTCCGGGGCAAGATCCATGATAAGCGCTTTTCTGGTCGGTTCTCCAAACTCTTTCAGGCCCCGCAAGACGAATGCAAGTGCCAGCCAGGGGAATGACCGGCAATATAGAAGCACAAGTGGAAAAAATGTAAAAAAACAAAATGTTGTGACAACGAATGGTTTCTTGGTACCTCGATCAGCGAAATAGGCCACCGGGACATATATGAGCAGGGCTGTGATCATTTCTATGCCCGTCAGGATACCGAATTGTAAGGCGGTGACAGGCGCGGCAATGGTCTTCATACACCAGACAACGACGAAGGCGTAGGGAATCTGCTCACAAAACCGGACCAGGATGTCTGAAATGAGCAACCGTTTGAGCGACGGACTCATTTGGCGAAAAAGCCGCATTGGATTCTTTTCCGGTCTGGGAGATGGACCTCTACTTGACAGTTCCGGCGGGTCATCTTCGATGAGGACCTGCTGTAACGCTGCCGCCACAATAGATAGTAGTAGAGCAGCAACAAAAGCTAAACGGACTCCATCTCGTTCACCCCAGAATCCGATGAACAGACCGCCCAACACCGGCCCGAGCGCCATGGGAATACGCCGGACGAGAGAATGCATGGAAACACCCATGGTGCGCTTGTTTGTGGGCAGCACTTTGGCTACAAGGCTCATGGTCGCAGGCAAAGAGATGGCCGTCCATGATAAGAAAAATACTGCCCCCACCAAAACAGCCTGCCATGCGGGGATCAGTATGACAACGAGAAATCCGCACATGGCGATAATGTTAAAAACAAGCAGTGCCCGTTTTGTGCCGAGGCGGTCGGAAAGATACCCTCCAGGGAAAGAATAAAGTGCCGACAGGAGATTATCGAGGCCGTTGAGGAATCCAATCGACAAAGCTCCGCCACCGAGTGCCATCAAGTAAATGGGCAAAAATCGCTCGGCCATCTTCTCCCCCATGCCCACAAGGATGACCATGGAGAGCATGCCAACCGTGCTTCTACTCAATCCCAGAAAATCAGAAATATGGGCCAGTCGTGCCATATCAAAATAAATCAGGACACAGATGAACACAGATTATCAAGATCAAAAACGGTTACCCAAAAAACTGTCAGCATATATCTGTGAAAATCTGCGTCCCTATCAATTTGTTTCACCCGCAACCTGAAGCCTGCACCAGGCGTAGAGCGCGTCATAGACTTCGAACTGATGTTCGAGATTCTCATGGTCGTTTGGGAAACGGACACCATAGCCAACGGCAATGGCCTCCAAACCGGCGGCCACAGGATCATCCTCCAGCCTGTCAGTATCAGCTGCATTAACGATTTTGGCCATTCTCAGCAATGCGTTATCAGTAAGTTCATACTTTTTAATAATGACATCAAAGGTGCATAAACCGTCTTGATGACCGAGTTCAACACCAGGTGCGTCAAATGGTATGGCACCTTCCTGCCCGGCCATGTCATCAATCTGGCTTTTGGGGACGAATACAAATTCTGCATTTGAATCCACAAATCGTCTGATGAGCCAAGGACATGCCACACGGTCTACGTGGACATGAGATCGTGTTATCCATTTCATTGTTTTTTCTCCTTTTTTTAGGACACACATAAGCGCTGATTACCAGGATCAAAAATAATGTCTGTGCGCCCATGCGATTCTGTCCACAAAGATTCCTTTTCGCGTAATCCAGATGCTATTGTACAGTTGACAAAACAGATTGTAATACGTTGCATTTCCGGCACATCTTCATCTTATCACGCCACTTTACCTGCACCTCACCATGACATATCGTC
This sequence comes from Anaerolineales bacterium, assembly GCA_048636195.1. GTDB lineage: Bacteria > Desulfobacterota > DSM-4660 > Desulfatiglandales > Desulfatiglandaceae > 4484-190-2. Next base: position 33 of record JAIVXD010000231.1, on the reverse strand, counting down.
CCATTAATAAACCAGCAAAGATATCCACTCTTA
>JAIVXD010000230.1:0-4677 GCA_048636195.1 Anaerolineales bacterium | reverse complement strand
AAATGGAAATGGATGCCCTGGGCCTCAGCCTTCTTTATATCTTCTCCGGAGAACGAAGCATGATCCCGGGGGATTCGAAAGACAACATGCACGTTGTTTGCCCCCTCCTTGATGGCTGTGGCAGCGGCTTCGAATGCAGCATTGCCGCCACCCAATATCATCAATTGTTTTCCTGTGGAAGGTGTATTTCCTGCCCTTTGGGCCATGATGAAATCAATGAGGAGTTGTACACCGGGTAAGGGCCTGGGAATTTCACCCCGGCTTCGTTCAGAAAGTTGCGTATCCCATCCCCCGGTTGCCACGAAAACAGCCAAAAAACCCTCTTTGAGCAATGATTCAATAGTAAAGTCCTGGCCAAGCTTATGATTGGTAACTGCCTCAACCCCGGCATTCAGAATGCCATCAATTTCCCAATCCAGAACATCCCTGGGAAGACGGTTTTCAGGAAGCCCTATACGGAGAATACCACCAAACTGGGATGACGCTTCATAGACCGTAGTATCATGGCCAAGACGGTTCAACAGGTAAGCTGCGGTCAAACCCTCTGCTCCACCACCCACCACGGCGACGCGTTTCCCGGTTTCCGGAGCTCTCGGTATCTGGACCCGCTGCCCTGAAGCCCTCTCGTAGTCTGAAGCAAAGCGTTTCAGGGGATTGATTGCCACAGGTTCGTCCACCAGGTTGCGACGGCATTCATATTCGCAGGGATGCACACATATCCGCCCGCACACTGCAGGAAACGGATTTGTTTCCTTGATGACGCGAACTGCTTCAAGATAATTTCCCTCTGCAATCTCATAAATATAGGCGGGTATATCAATCCCGGCAGGGCACGCCCTCTGGCAGGGGGCCGTGCATTCATCCGTGGTGTGTTCTGCCTGAATACGTCTTGTATAGGAAGAAAGCGTAATAATGTGTTTTGGACAAACGCGCTCGCAGGCTCCGCAGCCGGTACAAAGGTTCGGATCAACCACGGGCAGATTATCAGGCCCCATGGAGAGGGCGCCAAAGAGGCAGGCCCTTACACAGGTTCCCAGGCCCAGACATCCGATGGGACAGACTTTTGTGCCGCCATTTAACAGGACAGCCGCCCTGCAATCATATATCCCATTATAGATATATTTGACATCGGCATCCTGAACACCATAGGTGCATCCCGGCTTTGCTATGTCAGGCTCCCTGGCCTCGAGTTTTAACCCCATGATGGCGGCAATTTCCTCCCCTGTTTCAGCGGGAGCGGCCACACATGAGGAGGGGGGGGAATTTCCTTCAACAATGGCCACGGCATTTGCTGTACATCCGGGATATCCACATCCACCACAATTGGCACCTGGCAATGCTTCGTCCACGGCTTCAATTTTGGGATCAACATAGACATAAAATATCTTGGACGCTAATGCCAGTCCCACACCGATAAACACCCCCAGTCCTCCCATGACCAAAATACCACCTAACATTTTTTCCTCCTAGGCCATTCCCTTAAATGCGAAAAAAGCAAGAGACATCATTCCTGCCCCTACAAGACCGATAGAGGTATCCTGTAGCGGTTTTGGTACCCTTGCCAAAAGGATCCGCTCACGAACACCCGCAAACAGAACCAGGGCCAATCCGAAGCCGATTGCATAGGTAAAAGACGAAACCAGAGCCTGTACAAACGTGTACTCTTCCTTGATATTGATAAGGCACACACCCATAACCGCACAGTTTGTTGTGATCAGCGGTAAAAATATTCCAAGACCGGCATAAAGTGCGGGTATGCTCTTTTTGAGAAACATCTCAACAAACTGGACCAGGGCCGCAATTACCAGAATAAAGGCCAGGGTCCTTAAGTATTCAAACCCGAATGGTTTAAGTATCAGGTTATTGGTAATCCAGGTTATGGCCCCTGCCAGGACCAGCACAAAGACAACCGCCATGGCCATTCCCAGGGCTGTTTCCATTTTTTTGGACACCCCTAAGAAGGGACAGTTTCCCAGATACTGCATGAGGAGGATGTTGTTGACAAAGATGCAACTTATTGCCAGTAGAAAGTAATCACCCATCTATTTTCTCCTTCTCTATTTCTTACCAAGCATATTCATTATACAGAGCATAAGCCCTAAGCATAGAAAGGCCCCTGGCGCTTCCACTAAAAAGGCAAAAGGCTCAAAGGAAGGGCCAAACACAGGTAAAACTGTACTTATAAAAGGTAAGGTTAAAGTCCCGCTTCCAAAAATTTCCCTGAAAATTGATAGAGCTGTCAAGGATAAAGTAAACCCAACCCCCATTCCCAGGCCATCCGCAAAAGAAGCGACGACGCCGTTTTTGGCGGCAAAGGCTTCTGCACGGCCGAGGACAATACAGTTTACCACAATAAGGGGTATAAAAATTCCCAGCTTCAGAAACAATGGGTAGGCAAACGCCTGCATCAACAGTTCAACCACGGTGACAAAGGTGGCGATAACAACGATATAGCAGGCGATCCTCACCTGTTTGGGAATCACATCCCTGAGCAGTGATATGAGCATATTGGAGCACACCAGGACAAAAGTTGTTGCTACTCCCATTCCAACACCGTTTTCCAGAGTCTTCGTTACTGCCAGAATCGGGCACAACCCGAGGACAAGACGAAACGGAGGAACTTCAGCCCACAGCCCCTTGGTAAATTCCTGAACAGCGCTCTTTGCCATAAAACATCGTCTCCCTATGTCTTGAATGCTTTTAATTTTTCTATGATATCTTTTTTCAGCCGCATATATATTTCCGCTGAATCAACAACAGCGCCACACACGCCACGCGATGAAACAGTGGCCCCACTAATGGCATCAATCTGTCCGCCCTCTGCCTTTACTTTGAAAGGCTCTTTAATGGGTAGGCCCTTGAATTGCTCACTTAAGGAGGGGTCGGTCTTTACCTTTGATCCCACGCCGGGCGTCTCACTATGGGTTGTGACCCCTATTCCAACGATTTCATCATTTTCCACGTTAACAGCAATCATAACGCCGATGTCACCGCCAAAACCCTTTCCAAAGGCTTCAAGGGCAACGACATTTGCCTTGCCGTCAAATACACCCACGAAGAAGCTTCTCTCTTCCTTCCCATCGGGCAACTTGAAACGGTCAACAAGGGGATCATTAGAGGAACCTTCCAGGATCTGTTGAATAGTCGGACCCTTGACAAATTTTAGTTGCTGATACTCAATCCGGTCCTTGGTTCCACTTTGAATAGCCGCCAGCAGTCCTCCTGAAACAGCACTGAAAACGGCAATAACCACAAGGAGTCTTATCATTTCACGCATGCTTGATTCCCTTTCCCATTGCTTTTGGTCTGATCTTGTCTAAAAGTGGGTTGGCCACATTCATCATGAGAATGGCAAACACTACGCCATCCACAAAGGCCCCTATATTGCGGATGAGGACCGTCAAAATACCGGCAAAAATCCCGTAAAGCAGCATTGGAACAAAGTTGACAGGTGAAGATGAGTCCTCAGTAGCAAGGAAGAATGCGCCGATCAGGGTATAGCCGGTCAATAAATGAAATACGGGGTTTGCATATTTTTCAGGGTCGGAAAGATTAAAGAGAAGAGCGGTCACAAAAACAGATGCAAGAAACGACAGGGATATCTCCCACCGAATATGACCGCGCAGCATTAAATACAGCCCGCCAATAATTAAACCAAGTCCGAAGGTCGTCCCTATACCGCCGGGTTGCTGCCCCATGAGCAGTCCGGCCGTACTGTAATCTGAAACGGCTGACGCCCCAAAACCCTTAATCGCGGCCAGCGGGTACACCATGCTAAAACTGAACTCATAGTTTACGAGGGCGCTATTAAAATCCAGCATACTCTTCCACGAGAGCATCAATATGGCAATTGCCACCAGGGCCGGATTGAGGGGATTACAGCCTATACCACCAAAAATCTGTTTTCCTATGACAACCGCCACAAATGTTCCCGCCACTACAGCCCACCATGGCGTTGTGGCGGGCAATAGCATGGCAAATAAAAGCCCGATAACTGCAGCATTTCCATCCCCTATGCTTGCAGGCCGTTTCATCGCGATATTCATGATAAGTTCCCAGATCATGGCACAGGATACGGAAAGCGCCAAAACCCCAAGTGCGGGAGCGCCATATTGCCAAATGCCCAGGACCACCGCAGGGAGGGCGGCCAGCATGGTATGATAGCTTTTTGCTGATATGCTGCTTCCATTGTGCCAATAAGGTGCATGTGAACCAATAAATAACTTCTGGTCAGGCATTGGATTCCTCCACAGTCTCTATCCGGGCAAACTCGTACTTGCCAAGCATGATATAGTGAAATATAGGAATTCGCGCTGTGCATACATAGCTGCAAAGCCCACATTCGATGCAAGATAGAAGGTCATATTCTCTGGCTGCCTCCTCATAAAGGTCGTTTTCCAGGACCCGGATAAGCATGTTAACGGGAATCCTGGCCGGGCAGGCCCTCACGCATTCCCCGCAGTTAATACAGTGACAGTCGGAAGTTAACACAACATTATCCTTGTCATGGACCATAATAGCGTCTGTGTCGGACAAAATGGGCAAGTCTTCGGAATACAGGGCATGACCGGTCATGGGGCCGCCCAGAACAAGCTGATCGCCGTGGTGCGTCTCAATATCCAGGGCGGCCAGGATTTCCTTTACATGAGTGCCAACCCTTGCCCTCACGTGGACCGT
>JAIVXD010000229.1:0-4695 GCA_048636195.1 Anaerolineales bacterium | reverse complement strand
TAATATATTCTTGCGGTTAAAATCTTCGTCTTCCTTGACCGTGGAAAAAATTCCTAGTTTTCGTTCAGACACTAAGTATAGTGTTGTGAGGAGGCTCTTCTGTTTTAAAGCGAGAGACATGAACCGGATGAATATTGTATGGAGTCCTTGAAAATCCCTTTTTTGTGGTTATCTTTTGCTGAGTATATTGTAACACTTTCTTCGAATGGCGCAACACAGGACACCGGATCAAGAGGTGGAAAATTGACATGAACGAAGCAAATACCGCTACTGCTACCCCTGGAGACTTGGAGAGGGCTCAGCAGGACAAGATGATTGAGGATAATCTGGGCAGGATCAAAAGGAAGATTCTGGTCATGAGCGGAAAGGGAGGCGTTGGTAAAAGTACAGTCGCAAGCTATTTGTCTTTGCTTTTAAGCAGAAATGAAAAAAAGGTTGGCCTCCTGGATGTTGATCTTCATGGACCGAGCATTCCCCGTCTTATGGATATCCAGGGGGGGCTGGATATGGCTGAAGAGGGCGTGGTCAGACCATATAGTTTTTCTGATAATCTATCGGTTGTCTCGCTGGAAATGGTTTTGGGTGATAAGGACACGGCTGTAATCTGGCGGGGACCTTTGAAAATTAGTGCAATAAGGCAATTTATATCCGACATAGACTGGGGTGATCTGGATTATCTTATTGTTGATTCCCCACCCGGGACGGGTGATGAACCCCTTACAGTGGCTCAAACCATTCCTGATGCAGAAGCCCTCATAATAACCACACCGCAGGAGATAAGCCTGGCGGATGTGAGGAAATCGATCAATTTCTGCAAGCAGGTGAATATGAAGATCATGGGTGTGGTTGAAAACATGAGTGGTTTTGTTTGTCCCCATTGCGGAAAGAAGATCTCCATTTTTGGCAGTGGAGGGGGAAAAGTAATGGCTCGCCAAATGGACGTTCCCTTCCTCGGAGAAATTCCCCTGGATTCACAGATGGTTGAAATGGGGGACAAAGGGAAACTGGACGTACTTACGGAGAAGGCTGATCTGGAAATCAATAAGGTATATGAAGAAATCGTAAACAGGATTGTCAAAGGTTGAATTATTAATGGAGGAATTTAGTATGGAAGAAGGAAGAATTGCTATCCCGTCAATGGGGACCGGTGGTCTTGATGGCGAAAGATCGGGCCATTTTGGCCATTGTGATGTGTTCACCATGGTGGATGTTGAAAATGGAGAGATCAAAGATGTGTCAACTGTTCAGAATCAGAGCCATGTTCAGGGGGGCTGCATGGTACCGGTGAATCTTTTGTCGGACCATAATGTGAATGCCCTTATTGTTGGGGGTATCGGCATGCGCCCCTTAATGGGTTTCAAGCAGGTTGGTATTGATGTCTATTATGACGCGGAAAGACCGCAGATACGGCCGGTTGTGGAGGACCTGATTGCCGGCAAATTGCCTGCTATCGGGGACGATCAGGTTTGTGGCGGTGGTGGTGGGGCTGTACAATAAGACTGGGGTTCGTGTTGAGTATGTGAAAGGGGCTGTTTAGATGAACGAGAAGCAAACGCATGATGATGTGTACAAAATGCTTTCCCAATCGGGCTATTCCGATAAGGCGATTCAATATTTTCAGGCGAAAGAGAATATCGGGGTTATTGAAAACGCGGATCAGATTACGGATGTCACGGGTCCCTGTGGAGATACCATAAAGATCTCCATGAATGTTGTGGGTGAAAAAATAAATGATGCAAAAATACAGGTTCTTGGCTGTCCGGGTGCTGTTGCGTCTGCCTGTGCTGTGGTGAATCTTGCAAAGGGAAAAACGCTGGAAGAGGCGAGCCAGATAGACCTGGACGCACTTTATAAAGAACTTGAGAAGCTGCCTGATCAAAAAGTCCATTGCGCCCGTCTGGCGGTGAAAACCCTACAGAAGGCCTTAGACGAATATGCGGGGAAAGATCGAGATAGGGCGGCAAATGAGCATCAGGGGAGGCATTGATGAAAATAGCCATTACGTCAACTGGTACGGATCTGGAATCAGCCGTTGATCCTCGATTTGGAAGGGCAGCGTATATCCTTATCGTTGATTCAGAAACCCTTGCCTTTGAGGCGCTGGATAACAAAGAGAATGTGAATGCTCTTAAAGGGGCAGGAATTCAGGCCGCCACGATGGTGAGCGATAAAGGGGCGCATGTGCTGCTCACGGGATTTTGCGGCCCTAATGCCTTTAAGGCCCTCAAGGCCGCAAAGGTAAATGTAGCCAACGATGCGAGCGGTTCGGTAAAAGATGCCGTAAAGGCCTATCTTGACGGAAAACTACCTCTGGCGAATGAAGCAAATGCTGAAGGGCAGTGGTAAGCAGCCACTATTGAGGTCTCTATGAAAAATCAAAAGCTTTTTCGTCTGCCTTGGTAATACCTTTTAAGGCTATCGAGCTTGTTTATGTATTCACTTTGGAACTGAAAGTGAGTATGGAGGAGGATCTCTTCCCGTATGGGCTCGATGTATGGCAGGATGTCTATCCCCGAGCTGTTTCCTCCCTTTTTGTCTGCCTCATTAATAATCAAAAGGCAATAGTAACTGACAAGCAGCCTGATATCTGAGGATCGGCGGAACAAACAAGCCCTTCCACCGGTCGTATTTATGAAAAAGCCGGCATATTTATAAAGCATCTCCTTGGAAGGCCTCATGCCTTCAGGGTCAGGACAACGGTTCCCCAGGCCAACCCATCTGTAAAACATTTCCAAATTGAACTCTACGGTTTCCTTGTCTTCACTAACGATGCGCCTGATAAGTCGGAGGTCTTTACGATCCAGGACGCGATAAAAGTGATACACGTTTTTGATGATAATTGCTGGGGCCGTGCCCTCTCCAGCCGGGACAGGAGGCCGTGCTGCCAGGCGGTTGAGTATTTTTTTAAAGCGCATATAAGTGTCTATTTTTGAACCCGGATTTCGCACATATTCTTTTTGATCGAGATAACGGAAAAATTCCGTAATATTTTTTTCTACCTGGGCGCAGAAGTCTTCCTTGAGGGAAGATTTTGGGGCAGGTGCTTCTTCGCTTAAGCCGGCAGAGGTAACTTCTCTTTCCACTTCCATTCTTTTAACTTCCACTCTTTCAACTTCCACACTGGTATTCTGGGGTTCCTCTGAAGGGACCTTTGTTTCGACGGATGCAAGTTTTTCGGTAATTAATGGTTCTTCCGGCCCTGTACTATTCTTGGAAATGATAAAGTAGCCAATGACGCCTGCCAAGACTACGACCAACAGTATCCACAACCAAGCACGGCTTTTTCGCTTTTTTCGCATAATATGTGCGCTTCCTTATGATGATCGGAATTTTCGATATATTATCGTCTCACTGGCAACTGGATGGTCACAGAGGTACCTTTCCCTTCTTGACTTTGGATGGTGATTTCCCCATCGTGATTCTTTACAATCTGGTAGACCACGGCCAATCCCAAGCCAGCCCCATGTGTTTTGGAGCTAAAAAAAGGGTCATAAACCGAATTTAGATATTCCTGGCGGATCCCATGGCCGGTATCAAGGATTTTAATGAATAGTTGACTATTCCTCTGTTTTGCCTCCAGCACTAATTCCCCGCCATTAGGCATTGCCTCCAGGGCATTTTCCATAATATTAGATAACGCGGTCATAATCTGGGAGGAGGCCATCCTGGTCAGAGGAAGGCTTTCATCTATTTTAGTCACTAAGGTTACGCCCTGTTGTTGGGCTATGGGTTCAAATTTATTTACAACCTCATGGAGGGTTGCCCTGATGTCATCCATGGCAAGTGTTGCCGCAAGTACACTGGTATATTCGTGCACCTGTGTAACGAGACTCTCGAGTCGTTCTGATTCCTCAAGGATAACATTTAAGTATTTATCAACTTCAGGGTCTCTTTTTAGTATTTTCTTAATTCTCCGGGCGAATCCTCCTATTGTTGTAACAGGATTTCGGATCTCATGGGCTACTCCTTGCACGAGATGGCTCATGGCAACTAAACGTTCGGAAAGGATTAACTTGTCTTGCGCTGTTTTCAGTTCCCGGGCGTTCAGCTCGAATTTTTTCTCCAGGCGGCGGTAAAGCTTGGCGTTTTCCATGGCCACGGCGATCTGCTGTGACATGCTGGTCAACAGTTCGACATCTATTTTTGTGAACAGGTCTCCGGATTTTTTGTTGAGCACCTGAAGTGCTCCAATTGTTTTGCCTCTGAGTATGAGCGGCACGCAGATCATTGACCTCGTGCGAAAACCAGTTATTCTGTCAAATTTGGGACTAAAACGCTTTTCCTTACGGACATCCTGGATCACCATGGGCTGACCGGTTTGTACCACATGACCGGAAATCCCCTGCCCCAACTCGAACTTGATTCTTTCTACGGACTCCTTCTTTTCACCTCTGGCAATGCGAATAAACAATTCACTGTTCTCTTCATCCAGTTCATAGACAGTGCTGGCCTCTGCATCAATAAATTCCTCTGCCCACTCCATGGCATAATTCAGGACGTCCTCAATTCTTAAGGAAGAATTGATCAAGGCAGTGAACCTTAGAATGGTTTCCAGTTCCCTGCGGCGTTCATCTCCAGGATCTTTCATTTTCAATTCATAGTGATTTAATATGGTATTCTTTTTGACCACCTGCGCTGAAATTTTATCCTCATGGGTCATGTTTTTTGTTGAGATCTGGCGCATGAGATATTCCC
>JAIVXD010000228.1:0-4709 GCA_048636195.1 Anaerolineales bacterium | reverse complement strand
TATGCAAAATTTACAGGATACTGACATGTTTTGAATTTTGGATTTATGTCATTCGTATTTGTTCCGTATTTCGTATTTCGAGCTTCGGATTTCCAGAAAATTAAATAGACAAATAAACTCTATTCTTTCAACGTATTATCTCTTTAAATGGCTTAGCCCTGGGGGCTGTCATGGTAAAGTCAGGAGTAGCAATGCTCTGTTAAATCCAAATACCACATTTTTTAAGTGTTATCAACTGCCTAAGAACATGGAAACAACTAATCTCTCTACAACGGAACATCGAACAGCGGGACCTATTGCGAGCCGGAAAATAAACGAAAAAAAGCTTGACAAACGAATATTTGCCAGATATTAATTTTATATACCGGTGTTTATTCGGTGTCAAGGTTGTTATGGATGATCTCGATCTTAAAACCCTTATTGCCCTGCAACAAAATGGGCGAATAACCAACGTTGATCTGGCTCGACAGTTGGGCATTGCGCCCTCTACAATGCTTGATCGCCTTCGCAGGCTTGAAGAGCACGGGCTGATCCGCGGCTATCGTGCCATCATCGATCCCAAGTCTGTAGGGCTGACCCTTCAGGGATTTGTGGCGGTCATTCTAACTGGTCATGACAAAGAGTCTATCCGCAGTTTTGAAGATGGGATCCAACAAATCCCCAACGTGCGTGCCTGCTATCACATCACAGGCCGTTTTGACTACCTTCTGCATGTGGCGGCCCGGGATCTTGCCCACTGGGGCGAAGTGGTCAAGGAGCGGATCGCGGCCATCAGCGGAATTGCTAAGCTTGAAAGTTTTCTGGTTCTTTCGGAAATTAAAGAGGATCAAGGCTGGCCGGTGGAAGAGGAAGGGCCAACGGCCAAGTAAGCATTAATGTTTTAAGCATTCGGACATTTGTATTTCGGATTTGTTTTCCCGCCAAAGCGGGATGCTTTTAATTTCATATTCCCAGTTTATCTGGGTCAGGAGGTTTATTATGGCAAAGAAAAAGATGATACAGGATTTTTACGGGATGAAAAAAGAAGGGGAAAAGATTACCTGGCTTACATGTTACGATTTTCCTACCGCCCAGTTTGAGGAAGCCGCCGGAATTGAGATGATCCTGGTGGGTGACTCTATGGGCATGTGTGTGTACGGGTATGAAAGCACCGTGCCGGTGACAATGGACCAGTGCATTGTCCATTGCGAGGCTGTCCGCCGGGGAGCCCCCAACACCTTTGTTATTGGCGACATGCCGTTTATGAGCTACCAGAAATCCGATGAAGACGCGGTGGTAAATGCCGGGCGTTTTCTAAAAGAAGCCGGCATGGACGCCATTAAGCTTGAGGGCGGGACACGCGTAATCACCCGCATTAAGGCCATCCTGGATGCCGGAATTGTTGTCTGCGGGCACATCGGCCTTACACCCCAAAGCTCCGGCCAACTGGGTGGGCATAAGGCCCAGGGTCGTACCATGGAGTCGGCACAGCTTGTTATCGAGGACGCATTGGCCATCGAGGAAGCAGGAGCTCAACTGCTGCTGTTGGAAGCCGTACCGCCCGAGGTAGCAGCATTTATCACTAAAAAACTGTCTATTCCAGTTCTGAGCATTGGCGCCGGGCTGGATTGTGATGGCCAGCTTTTGATTGTGTCAGATCTTATTGGCCAGTTCCAGGCATTCACACCAAAATTTGTCAAGAAATACGCCAACATCGCTGAGGTAACCACCGACGCAATGAAGGAATATTTCAAAGATGTCAAGGCGGCATCGTTCCCGGCCGACGAGCACTGCTACCACATGCTCAAGGGCGAAGACGAAAAATTTAAAGAGATGATTAAGAAATATCAATAAAATTTCGGAATTTTCACAATTTAGTTATTATTGCGGTAACTTCTCAATAAGTCCTGGCATTCCGACTTCTTCCCCCTTTGGCAAAGGGGGATTGAGGCCTGCCCTGGCGCGACTTGGGGCATATGTCATAACCTGACGAAGCAGCTATGTTTGATCAGCCACTCTCTCAATGTATCAAAGCCAGGTCTGGGCCAGGGGGGATTTTTCTAATACAGGCTGGACTTATTGAGAACTTACTTATTGCGAGATATTTACATACGATAAGGAGGTTAAATCATGTCCGATTTACGTGAACGATTGAAAATTAGCGAGGAACGTTTGAGGGAGGTCAACGACTTTATCCTTGATCCGGAAAATGAATTGATCAACAGTCTTCTTGAGATCGTGGAAAAGTACGGCGGGCCGGAAGAGATCAACCGAAAGGCAGATGATGCCCGCAAGCTGGAAAATCTTCTTGGCAGGCTGAAGGAAGAAAAATCTCCCTATTTGAAAGATTTGCAGTGGCTTACTGAACAGCGGGACTCCGGTGCGTTCATTAAGCTCGGGGATTATCGAAAAAAGATATTAGGCGATGCGGCTGAAGGCATGGTGTTTAATGAAGCAAATGCAGTTACGCTGGAAATCAGCGCGCTTAATTTCTTCCCATGGCTCATTCCGCAAGCCAAGATGGCCATCGAAAAACAACAATTGATGCCGGGCCGATTCATCCGCGTGCGCAATATGAAGGAGCAGGTAGGGGACAATGGCGATATCCTGGCCGTAGCCGCAGCCATGCAGATTGTGGGCGCAAGTTATGTTGAAACACTGGATACTAAGGGGACCGACGGGTCTAACGTGCACCTGGGCGGACCGGAGACTATTACAGGATATTTTGGCGGCATAGGACAGCCCAATGACTACCCGCTTAAATGGGCCGATGAATATCTGTACTACTATACCAATTACGGCATCCGGCAGGTGCTTAACATCAACCCGGGAACGATTTTTGTTGCCTATATGCTTTACAAACTGGGCATTGACAATGAGTTTAAAATTTCAGTGTACATGGGCAATGACAACCCGTTTGCTGTTTTCTGGACACTTATGGCTGCACGGATGCTGTCCCGCGATGATGGCACAACCAGCCTGATAGGTTTTAATTTCTCCAACTCCGTGAACAACGACACCATCCGCGCCAGCGACAAAATCCGTAGCGCCATGGGCCTGACTGACGTAGTACGCTTTGAGCACCACATCACTGAGACATACAAATCCATCGTGATTCAGCCCTACAACCGCCGCGAGGAACTGGTGGAAGTTGCAGGGGAAGTCCCCAACATCTCGGCCAAACACGAGGGCGGAGATCCGGAAATAGAAGAAACCCGAGAGCATCCCAGCGACATTCTGGAATATTTTCTACCCAAGGAGGACATAGCCAAACAGGGGCTCACGGACGCTCTGGAGAAAAGCTATCTGGACAAGCAGGATGCCCTTAATAAAACCGCCGATGCGTTGACCAAGGCCGGGATAGGAGTTATTTGCGCCGAAAACCTGCATTAACGATCTGGGCATCGTCCTGTTTTTTCTTGAGGGGTTTTGAGGGAAAACCCGGAGTAATCCTTAATCTATTGGCGGCATGGGAGTATCCAGTGGGAATGCCTCTTGAAAAAGGTACCCGGCTTTTAGAAGGGTAGCCTCGTCAAAGGGGCGCCCGATGATCTGCATACCCACTGGAAGTCGCTGGTTGGAAAACCCGCAGGGAACACATAACACAGGGTTGCCGGCAAGATTGAAATAGCGTGTAAATCTGGTTAGTGCAGAGCGTACGTTTATCATTCGGTCTGGCCCTATGGATACTTCCTGGCTCTCAATGGGAGGTGCATCCACAGTGGTTCCTGGAACTACTAACAGGTCAACTTGCGAAAAAACATCGGCAAGGACGTCTATTAGTTTGGTGCGAATTCGTAAGGCATGGATATACCGGGTGGCAGGGATGGTCATTCCCAAACGTATGCCGGACATAACCTCGTCACCCACATCTTGCGGTCTGTTACGGGCATGAGTTTCAAGGCATGTGGACGCCTCGGAAAATAGCACTGTGAAAGCTGCAATATCATGTTCAATAATTTCTGGGATATCTATCTCACGAACACTCGCCCCAAGTGTTTCCATCCCTTTTACAGCCTTTAAAACAGCTTCTTTGACGTCCTTCCGGAGATCTTCATAAAAAAAGGTTGTTGGCAAGCCTATCACCAGGCCATTCATGTCACCTTTTAATGGAGCCATGTAATCCTCTGACTGGTGATTAGCACTCGTGAAATCATTTGGGTCATGCCCGGCAATAATCTGTAAGCCAAGGGCAATATCTTCTACCTGCCTGGCCATGGGTCCGACGTGATCAAGAGACCATGCCAGGGGCAGAACGCCCCTGCGACTCACCAAGCCATAAGTCGGCTTAAGGCCCACTGTACCGCAAAGGCTGCTGGGAATACGGATAGAGCCACCAGTATCAGTTCCGAGGGCCAAAGGTACAAAGCCTGCAGCCAGAGCTGCAGCCGAACCGCTGCTTGAGCCTCCGCACATCCTTGTAAGGTCCCAGGGGTTAAGAGTTGGACCATAATGAGGATTCCGGCTTGTGATACCGAAGGCAAATTCATGCATATTCAGCTTACCCATGAGCACAGCACCAGCCTCTCTGAGTTTTTTCACAACATATGCGTCAGCGACAGGGACATAATCCTTCCAAATTTTGCTTCCTGCCGTGGCAGGAGCCCCTGCTGTATCGAAGAGGTCTTTCACGGCAAATGGTACTCCATGCAACGGGCCTCGCCAATGGCCTGCCATGATTTCATCTTGAGCCTTTTTTGCGTCAGAAATAGCAGCCTCGTTGAACACAC
>JAIVXD010000227.1:0-4710 GCA_048636195.1 Anaerolineales bacterium | reverse complement strand
TCAATCCCTTTATGGCGCTAAAGAGGCGTCGGAGAGACACCGACACCGATATGAGGTAAATCCCGAATACCATTCCATTATTGAGAAGAACGGGATGGTTTTCTCCGGGACTTCCCATGACAGGAGGCTGGTTGAGTTTATAGAATTGCCCAATCTAAAATTCTTTGTTGGCACCCAGGCCCATCCTGAACTCAAATCAAGGATGGAAAAACCCGCCCCGCTCTTCTATGGCTTTGTTAAAGCCTGCTTAGGGCTTGCGCAAAAATAACTTCACAGAATTGGCGCCTCAGATATCACTCAATTGAGTTTGGCTAAATAGGGGTATTAGAGTACCACCGTCCCTGGGCTTACATCGACTAATTTTTCCGCCACAGGAATCATTAATTTTTGTGACCATCTCAAATCATTAAAATCCACTTCCGGGTTATATTTCTTAACGAGCCAGAACGGCATCTTGAATATTTCATTACAGAGGGTCCAGATATTGTCTCCATTTTTGACCCGGTATACCTGTACGGCCGCTACTTTGTAAGCGCCGAAAAAATCCTCTTGAATCTTTTGATGGTACTCGAACCGTACTTCTTCAAATTGCTCTTTCGCGACCCTATCCAAAGGAATTTTTACTTCCTGATGTAATCGCAATAAACTCCTGTAGCTAAGGCCGTTCAACCGCCGGATCTCCTGTGTCGGAATTCCCAGCCATTCCGCATAATGCCCCAGCGTTTCCCCGATTTCCACACGAATAATTCCAATTGGTTTGTCAGACTGTGCAGTGACCTGCTCAATATGGAGGTTACCCGCCGTCACAGCCGGATTAGTCGATAGTTTAGGGGCAGTGATCATGGCCTCGTATGCAGATGGTGTATGCTGTTTCGCCATGGTTGCAGTCTGCGATGTCTTAGATATTTCTCCAGAAGAAAGAAGTGGGGCGGCCTCGGGCGTTTTTTCTTTGCCCCTGGTATAAGCCACAAGATCAGGGCTTTCGTCCGGCACTGGTAACCGCAGATTCCGGTTGATATAGATGGTGCCCCTGGAATTAAGATTGTTGGCCAGGATCAAATCGGACGTTTTAAGCCCATGTATCCTGGCAATTTTTGCGACCGTGTCGCCCTTTTTTACCCGGTGAAAGCGGCTGGGTTTCTGGCGAGATTTATAAATATTATTCGCTAAATCGACAGACGAATCCGGCAAATCATGCGCCGCATAAACCGGTAAACGCAGCGCATATCCCTTGGGCACATATTTCTGGCCTTCAAAGACCGGCGGCCTCAAGGCGGGGTTGAGCCTGCGCATGGTTGTAATGTCCACTTCAAAATAACTGGAAAGATCTTTTATGGAAGCATAGCCTTCCACTACCACTTTCCGGGTCTCAGCCGGTCTGTTAAGTTCAAGCACGCCGAAGTATCGCTCATAATTTATTGCCACCTCCCGGGCGGCCAAAAATTCAGAATAAAAATTCCTGGACGCGAACTTGAAGACCCTGCCTCTATAGCCTTTAAAAATCGCTTCGTAGCTGCCTTTGATCCTCTTTGCCCTCAACATGCCTGTAATGCCGTGATTATATGCTGTAATTGCCATTGGCCAATTTTTTATCTTTTTATAATTCTGCTTCAGTAATTGTGCCGCGGCCTTGGAAGACCGAATAGGGTCCCGTCGTTCGTCAAGCACATAACCAACGGTCATTAATCGCTTGCCAGTAGAGCGAGTGAATTGCCAGATGCCTGCGGCCCCGAATTTACTGTAGGCCCTTGGGTCAAAGGATGATTCAACATGAGGCAGAAAGACCAGGTCCTCGGGCAGACCATGGGAATGAAAAATTTCTTTAATCTCGTCAAGATAGGCTCCGGATCGAATTAGCCCTTCTCGAAAGCGGTCTTTCTGGCCAATCTGGCAGCGGATTCTGTATATCGCCTTTCGGAAGGTGGCAGGATTCGCATCCGGACCGAACAGTGCTGCTATACGCTTTGCTTCCGGTTCGGATGCTGAGCTGCTTTTCGCCAGGTTTTCCAATATTTTTTTGTATTTTTTTTTGGCATTCTTAATCCGTTTTCTATTTTCTTTTCTTGCCCCATGCCTTTCGGGTGCCAATAGTTCGATCACGTCATACACTATATGCAAATCAATGCTGTCATGGAGAATGCCTTGTGTTGTTGGATACTTAGAATAGATATCAGTCCAGAAATCAACGTTCCGTTCAATGCTGGGATAAATTGGAAAGGGATCCGGGGCAGCACAAATTTCGGCACAGAGAAACAAATTGCCGAAAAACAAGAGGTAAATTATGCCGTATATTGAATATTTCTTTTTCATAATCGAAGTTTTCCTTGAACCTTCTTATTTTACCAACATCTGGTGATCGTTTAAATACAGTACAATAATATGAAAATGAGCAAGATCTATACCGACCTGCTCAAATATAATTTATCATTAAAATACAATGTATTAGGTTAATCTTGAGTTGCCGTTGCGTCAGAAAACTTGACAAAAAACGTCAAAACTAGAGAAAAAATGTCATTTTCTGAATCACAACCTGGGATAATCAAAGCTGAGGTGGATTTGTGAGGAAAGCTGAGAGGAGATAGCCAAGGATTCTGCCGAGATTATCACCATGAAATCGCATCACGCCTGGATTTCCAGCAAGCCTCTTTGTAAGTGGAATGTGCACGAACGCTGCAATCTGGGTGCACGCCACAGGTGGGGTATTGAGACAGGCATCTTGGTGGAGAAACGGCATGGTTACCCTTTTTCTATTCGAGGATGGTAAAGCTTATCGCGTCCGGTGAGTCAGACGCCACCTTATGGCCGAGGCCAATAATTCCATTCCCTGACAGCACGAAATCATCTCGTATCAAGGCCATGCTTCTTTTTCCATTGACATGGATAAATGTGCCATTCATGCTCAGGTCAGTTAACACAAATTCATTTCCACGATTCACGATGACAGCGTGCGTACGGGAAACATGTTTGTTATCAACCACCAAGTCATTCTGGTCGGTCCGCCCCATTGTAACAACGGGACGACCATTATTCATTTCAATTACCTGATCGTGAAATCTAAGCTCCAGCCGGGCTTGAAAAGCCTCAGGCATAGCAATTTCAATTATTTCATTACACACGTGGCAACGGATATAACCAGGTGCTTTTTCTGTTTTGCCGGGCTCTATATTATTTTTTGCGCCACATTCCTCACAAAAAACAATCACTGTCAAATCCCCCTATTATAGCTCTTAAGATAGTGTTTTTGGGGTTTACCGCTTCATCGCCACAAAGAGAAGTCTGAGCCTCATTGGGCCGAGATACTGGATACTGGTTTCTGGATACTGGATATCTATAGGGAATCACGCCTTTTTTAGCCAGCATCACTTGATGTATAGCGACTCACGGGAAGTACGGGTGAAAAATGACGGCCCCAAAATAATTTTCTTAAACAGTATAGTATTTTGTATCATAAATTTTCATATGAGACAATTTCAAAACGTCCCCTTTTACCTCCCGCCCCTTGGCGGGACGTCATGCTCAAGGCACAAGGCGCAAAGGAAAGGAACATGTATTCAATCTGTCCTCAAAACAGCTTTTTCTGAATCGGGTCCTCTTTCTCCTCTACTTGAAATCCGAAATGGGCGTAGGCGCGTTTAGTAGCAACCCTCCCTTGAGGTGTCCGTTTTATGTAGCCCTTTTGAATCAGAAAGGGCTCATACACGTCCTCCAGGGTATCCTTTTCTTCACTTACGGCCGCGGAAAGACTGCCTAAACCAATAGGCCCGCCATCGAACTTCTCGATGATCGTCCGCACAATATACTGGTCCATTTTATCTAACCCCTTCTCATCCACCTCCAACATGACCAGTGCTTTGCTTGCCACCTCCCGGGTGATGACACCATCTGCTTCTACTTCTGCAAAGTCCCTGACTCTTCTGAGGAGCCTGTTGGCAATTCTTGGCGTGCCTCTTGCCCTTCTGGCTATTTCAAGGGCTCCACCCTCTTTAAGCGGAATTTCAAGCAGTCTGGCTGATCGGGTAACTATTATTTGGAGCTCCTCCGGCTTGTAAAAGTCCACGCGCAGAATAACACCGAAACGATCTCTCAAGGGTGGCGTCAAAAGCCCGGTCCTGGTGGTGGCACCAGCCAGGGTAAAGGGAGGGAGCGGGATTTTCATGGTCCGGGCTGAAGGGCCCTGTCCGATAATGATATCAAGTTCGTAGTCTTCCATTGCCGGGTAAAGGATTTCTTCAACCACATGATTCAGCCTGTGGATCTCGTCTATGAAAAGCACGTCCTTGGGTTTGAGGCTGGTCAGTATGGCAGCGAGATCTCCAGCCTTTTCAATGACCGGGCCTGATGTGCTTTTGATACTTACCTGTAGCTCATTTGCGATGATGTGGGCTAAAGAGGTTTTTCCCAGACCAGGGCTCCCATGAAAAAGTACGTGATCCAAGGCCTCCGAACGGCCCTTTGCCGCCTCAATAAAAACCCGGAGATTTCTTTTCATCTCTTCCTGTCCCACATATTCGTCAAGCGTGCGGGGCCTGAGACTTATCTCAGCCGGGATTTCATCTGCCTGGGGCTCTGGATCTGTGATTCTTTCTTCCATAACTCGATTTTTAATGTCTTTTTAGACAGGGGCATCCCTCTTACAGCGGGAATAAGATTGAGCTAAATCCTGTAATCCTGTCAAAAGTTTTACATTTCACCCTAACGTTGCAGATCTGC
>JAIVXD010000226.1:0-4733 GCA_048636195.1 Anaerolineales bacterium | reverse complement strand
CAACGAATATTTCTGATAACTGGACAGGAGGGCCTTGAGGCTTTTCTGTAAATCCCTACAAGGCTCTGGACATACCGGGCGGAGGCCAAGGAGGCTGTCTGAGAATGAGATGTTTTCCCCCAAAATCAAGTCGAAGATCCCGGACTTTGAGAGGGGGAAGGCGAAAATTATAACCACCCCGCTTAAATACAGCGGGACAGGCATCCATACATTTAAGTATTTCGAGGATTGTAATTTGAGCCTGACGTCCCGCTGGTAGCGGGAGGGAAAATAGCCATTCTCGGACATTTAGTCTTCTTTCCGAGTTGTGGGTCTAATAGCCGGAAGCCTGCCTGCACAACGACAGACATCCAGCTATCACATTATATTGTGTAGAGTCAAGAGGAAAATACAATATATTGGGGTTTGAGCTCGTTTTTTTTGCGGATCAAGAAAAATCAAAGGGTTAGGGCCAGACAGCCAAACTACGATTCTGATAAATATGCCGCTTCCGCCTTACCCTTTTCTTCATCAACAAAATAGAAAAGGATGGCCCCGATTAGAAAGAGTATCAAAACAGATGCAATACTCCAGCGTGAAGCTAATTGTCCAACATACTCAATTTGCCCGGGTGTGGGTGTGGGCGGCATTAACAATCGTCTTGCAATCAGGCCGACAACGCCCATGAGAGCCGGGCCAACAATGGCTGCAAATTTGCCCAGCATATTGTAAAATCCATAGTATTCAGCAGATTGTCCTATGGGAATTAATCGCGAATAATAGGAACGGCTGAGAGCTTGAATACCACCCTGGACCAAACCTATCATGATGGCCAGAATGTAGAATTCCTCCTTTACGGTCATCATAGTTCCCCACACAACAATGAACATATAGATGCCAATGGCGAGGTAGATTGCCTTGCGCACACCCCATTTTTGGCCTAATTTTCCGAACACCAGTGCGGAAGGAAATCCCACAAACTGGACAACCAAGAGCGCGATTATCAAATCATTAGATGCAAATCCGATTGACATCCCATAATCAACAGCCATGCGGATGATGGTATCAACACCGTCGATGTAAAACCAATATGCCAGCAGAAATAGAAATATGGTTTTCAAATGTCGAACTTTTTTAAATGTCCCAATAATCTGCCGGAAGCCATCCGCAATAAAGTTCCTGCCCTCCCGCGACGCACCAGCCGTTTTTTCTTCCGGCACCCACAGTATTATAAAGATTGTAAACAAACCCCACCATATGGCCACCGAAATAAAAGAGTATCTGACTGCCTCAGCGGAATCGGCCAATCCAAATTTCTCCGGCATTAATGTCATTAACACATTAAAAAGAAACAGCAGCCCACCGCCAAGGTATCCCATGGCAAATCCAAAGCCTGATACATAATCAACGTTGTCTTTACTCGCCACAGTCGGCAGGAGAGAATCATAAAACACATTTGCGCCGGAGAATCCGATGATCCCCATGGCATAAACAAAAATGGCCCAGGCCCATTCTCCTTTTCCCACCATAAAGAGGCAAGCAGTCATGAGTACACCCAGGTATGCAAAAAATATGAGGAATTTTTTCCTGGCCGAGCCCTTATCGGCAATAGCACCCAGGACAGGTGCCATTAACGCCACAAGTAGGCTGGCGATTGAATTACCGAATCCAAGCTGGGCAGTGCTAACATTGACATCAACTCCATAGCTCCAATACTGCTTGAAGAAAATGGGGAAGAATCCGGCCATAACCGTCGTCGCAAAAGCGGAATTTGCCCAGTCGTACATTGCCCAGCCCCATACGGCCTTCTTTTCTTTGTTCATGGTACTTCCTCCAGGTGCTTCATTATTAAGAAGGAATCAGTACATTTAACCCTTTTGACTCTTTTTCAACTCCTCTATCTTTTTCAAAAGCATTTTGGCCTTATTGATTAATTCATTCACCTTTTTATAGTCCGGATCCATGTACCTTACCAGTTCCCATTCCTTGATAGCTTCATTTAATCGTTCCCTATCGAAAAGCCTTATCCCCCTTTTATAATGCATCTCTTTGTATAAATCTTCACTTTTTCTTATGTATACGTTGCATTTGTAGCAATCTTTCGTGTATCGGAGGGAGGCCTTAAACTGATCTCTTGCTCCCAGGTAGTCCTTTTTGGCATAAAAATCCATTGCAAGTTGATAATGGCACTTATGGGAATAGGCAAGCGCAATGTTATCATCAGGGTTTGCATTTAGCACCTTGTTGAATTCAACAATTGCCATCTGGTATTCCCCTTTTCTGAACAAGTCCACCCCGTGATTGCGATAGATAGCAACCTGGTCCACCGGTTCCGGCCGGTCTTCCAGGGCGTAATCTTCCCAATCCCATTCCGCAATTTCCAAATCATCTACTGACAGGGATTCTGTCTCAATAGGTTCCTTGCCTACTAAAAAATCTACTCCTTCTATCTCAGGAATTTTGATTTTCTGACCGACAGCGATCCGGGAGGCATCATCAAAATTATTGTATTTGGCTATAATGGAAAATTTCTCAGAATCTCCATAATAGATCTTTGCCAGTTTGGAAACGCTTTCTGAGGGCCTGACAGTATGTACAACGTACCTCTTGATCTGAATCCGTTTTCTGGTGGTGAGCATATTTATTGCTTCAGGATAATCCGGCCAGAGCCTTAAAGCTATCAAAAACTGTTGACGACTGCGGGCATATTTTCCTGCCTTGTCTAATGTAAGCCCTGCCTTATAGTGTTTCTCGGCTGAACTACGTAGCGCTGTTTCCACCCTGTTAGAGCCATCAATAACCTCCTTGTTTGCAGGGTTTACAGTCATCGCCAGTTTATATTGTTTTAAGGCCTCTACCAGATCACCCTTACCTTCGAAATCTCGACCTTTCTGGAGATACTCCTTAAAAAGGTCTTCTTTAATAATTTCATGAGGTTTTTCTCCAAGGGTTGCACAGCCGCAGGGCCCTATCAAGGTCCAGGCAAAAAGGAGGGCCAGAAAGGAGGATGCTAAGATTCCCCCCTTTCCTGAATTGAAAAATTCACGCTCACCTCCCTTTACTAAGCGGGGGATGGGGGGGATTCTAATGAAGATAGAAATTAAAAACATTGGGTTTTCACTTTAGAGAAAATTTATTAAAAGTTTTTAGATTCGCTATGAAGGCATACATATAGCTTTTCAATATCTGATTTCTGTCCAGGACAAGCGGATCTTTAAAAAAGGCGTTTCCTCCCCTATCCACAGTTACTCCGATCTTGTAACCCGCCTGTTCACAAAGATTCAATACTGAGGCATTATAACGGCTGTAAGGGTAGGCGAACCAGGAAGTATCCTGCCTCAGCTCTTTGTCAATTATCTGTTTAGAGTCAAAAATCTCTCTTTTGATCCTCGCCAGATAGTCCTGATACTGCTCGCCTGTCATTTTCTTTGTAAGCTCACAATGAGATATAGTATGAGAGCCAATTTCAAAACCATCGGCCTTCATCTCTCGGAGCTGATCCCACGTGATAGCGCTCCTGGAAACTCCCACATAATCTGTGTAGATAAAAAGTGTCGCAGTAAAACCATATTTCTTGAGCACTCGATATGCAATTTTATAAGCAGATCTGTAGCCGTCATCAATGGTAATAATAATCGATTTTTTAGGGATGGCATGACGATACTGCATAAACCCAAGAAGCTCACGCATTGTTATGACCCTGTAGCCATTATTTTTCAAGTATCTCATCTGCTGGTCAAAAACGCTGGCGGAGATACAGAGGTGAGATTCACAATTTTCAGCAAAATGATGGTAGGATAGAATCGGCACTGCCTGATAGCCGTTTATTGCCAGCCCCCCCTTATTTTCTTCCTTCAGAGGAATTATAATTACCTGATTTTCTCTAAACTCGATGTCCTCATTTGCGTCTTCGATAACCCATGACCGCTTTTCATCTCCTAAAAATTTTTCTGCAAGCGTAACAGGAGTTTCTCCTTCTTGTAATCTATAGACAATATATTCGTCTGACTGAAATTGAAGGGGCTCCGGGGGTTTTTCCTGCCACAGAGACTTTTCGGCTTTTTTTAGGGCCACTTCGAGAGTAGCGCAGGATGACTGAAAGAGAAGGCCTATCGCTATCAGGGCGAAGACAAAGGCCCTTAATCTCTCCCTATTCAGGGCTGCTACTGTCTTGTTCATCTTGAACCTCATCCAATCCCAACACGTTAAATATAGTTATCTCCACCTTTTTCCCCTTGACAGACACTTTACCTCTCTCAGTTACTTTCAACCTGGTATTGTCCTCGATTGATTCATAGGTTTTCTTACTGATCAATATTTCTCCTGCCTTTGCAAGGGAAGTGAGCCTCGATGCCACATTTACGTTATCTCCAATAACCGTATATTCCATTCGCTTGGGTGAGCCAAGGTTCCCCGCCACTATCTCACCGGAATTAATACCAATACCGACCTCAAAAGACACATCCCCCATCTTCTTTTCCCGATCAATCCTTGCTATTTCTTCCTGTATATCCAGAGCCGCCTTTACAGCCGCCTCAGCGTGTTGAGGATTGGGGGCTGGAGTACCGAAAACTATCATTGCCTCATCTCCAACGAACTTGTTCAAATGGCCACCATGCCTAATCACGATGTCAGTTACCCTGGTAAAATGATCATTAAGCATTTCAATAACGGTCTCCGGCTCTTTTTCCTCCGCCAGGCCTGTAAAACCCCTTATATCAACAAATAGAACCGTGGCTTCCACCTTTAATCCT